>VXRD01000080.1 GCA_009838845.1 Gemmatimonadota bacterium
GACTGGCTCTTAAGACTATTTATTAACAGATTTTTATTACACAAAGGGTGTTATAACATCTAAAGACGTTATAACGTCCTTTACTACAGGCGTTTGATGCCCAGTTTTTTCATTTTGGTGTATAGCGTAGAAGGCGGTAAACCCAACAATGTCGCCGCCCCGTTTGCCCCCTTTATTTTCCATTTGGTCGCTTTGAGTACTTTGAGAATATAATCGCGTTCAAATTCATCCAAAGGCATGATTTCGCCGGCTTGATCAGGTAAAGTGCGCCTCTTAAGATCCTGCACCGTGCCCTTGATTTGAGAATCATACAGCCCCAGATCCCCTACTTCGATTTGCAAACCATTACATACGGTTACTGCTCGCTGTATTGTGTGTTCCAGTTCCCGTACATTCCCAGGCCAATCGTAACTTTGCAATACCTCGATAACCTCTGACGTCAAAGGGGCAAATTGTTTGCCTATATGCGCTGCCATGCGGTTCTTGAAAAACTCAGATAGGTCAGGTATATCCTCCTTGCGCTCGCGCAGAGGCGGCAAATATATCGGAAAAGTATTGAGGCGGTAATAGAGGTCCTCTCGGAAAGTACCTGCACTGATCATCTCCTCAAGGTCGCGATTGGTCGCTGCCACAATCCGCGTTCGCGCCTCCAGAGTCTCGCTGCTTCCAATGCGCTCAAATGTGCCCTCGTCCAGCAAGCGCAACATCCTGGTCTGTGTTTCCAGAGTCATATCGCCGACCTCGTCCAAAAAGAGCGTGCCTCCCTTCGCCAGTTCCACTTTGCCCAGTCTGCGAACAACTGCGCTGGTAAACGCTCCTTTCTCGTGACCAAAAAGTTCACTATCAATTAGCGTTTCAGGTAGTGCACCGCAGTTGACCTGCATAAATGGACCATCGCGATGGGCACTCAGAGCGTGTAGTGCCCGCGCAGCCAATCCCTTACCCACACCCGTCTCGCCCTTAAACAGTACTGTCAGATCAGTGGATGCTACTTTTCTGAGCTGGATTTGAAATTCGTGCAGGGCCGTACTCTGACCGATAAACTCTTTGCCAATGCCATCCGTGTTGTTGATTATGGAGGTCAGTGCGCTGATGCGCGGATCCTTTTCTACCGAGAGTTGCACCTGCGCGATCTCTGAGTAATTGAGGTCGCGATCTATCGCCCTGACCTGAAACGTGTAATCTCCCGGTGAAAGGTCTTGGTAATGTGCCCGCATCTTTCGAGTCGCTGACTGCCAGTCGGAATCATAGCCCCTCAGGCGATAGATATAGAGCATGTCGCGGGGATGGGTAGAAAAACTCAGACCTTTGTACTCGAAAACTACCTGCTGTCCTGCCGTGGATACGATGTCTTCCTGCAGGTTCTCATAGATCTGATCGGCAATCACTTGCAGCAGGCAAATCTGGGGCGGGTTTTTTTGTTGGCGATAACGCACCAGAGAATTTTGGACTGTACCGAACCAGAAGTTTCCATCGCGATCTTCGAGTATCTGGGAAACCGGTCCTATATGTGGTGAGTTGATCATCTGGAAATGCTGACCATCGTAGTGAGCCACGCCGCCGTCTGTGCCGAGCCAAAGATGGCCTTTCCGATCTTCAAGCAAGCAGTGGATGCGGTTGCTTGGCAAACCGTCTGCTGTTGTGAAGTTGTGAAAGACGCGACCATCAAAGCAAGCCAGACCGCCCTGAGTAGCGATCCACAGGTTGCCATCGCGATCTAACAACAGATCGGTGACTCTGTCATCTATCAGCCCATCCCCAACCCCATAAAATTTGAGCTTATCTTCAGGATGCCAGTGCGCCAGACCCTTACCAGAGAAATTGTGGCAGGTAAGAAAAAAATAAACCTCGCGGTTGCGCCCGGGAATCACCGTGCCGATGCGACTAAAAGAATCTTTCTTCTCATTATCCTCAAAAATGGTCTGGAACTGCTCTCCCCGCTGGTAAACGAGCTTCAATGCGCTGACCAAAAGGGATCTCTTGCTTTTTTCTTTTTCGTTTTCCCAATGACCAAAAAGGAATCCTCCCTGTGAGTCCTGGGCGATTGCACTAACACTTTTTCCGTCTAAATCTGCGATTGTTTCTATTTTTTCAACCTTCTGCCCATCGTAGCGGAACAAGCCATTGATACCGCCAAACCACAGACACCCGTCGTGGTCTTCGTAGATGGCGAAACAGTTGTTGATATCAAAGCCATCCTCAGTGCCTACACAGACAAAGGCCTCACCATTGAAGCGAAAGCCGCTTTTGCTTAGAGAGTTAAAAACAGGAGACACAGAACCCACCCATATATCACCTCGACTGTCTTGCACAATCTGCGAGATCTCACTCACTCTGTTGGATGACTCGCCACTGAGGCCAAAAACGCTGATACTATGTGCGTCGTAGAGCGCGATGCCTCCCCAAGTGGCGAACCAATACTGATGCTCGCGATCTTGGAAAACAGCTTTGACAGCACGATGTGGCAAACCATCAGCAGGGGTAAATCTGTTGAATCCGTCTCCGTCCTGGTAGAGTACTCCTTCAGAAGTGCATAACCACATTCGACCTGTACCGTCACTCTGAATTTTGCGCAGACCGCCACCCAAATTGACCTGCATAGCCTGGAAGGTGCCATCGGTATAGCACCAGAGATCGTTCTGATGTCCTCGCTGACCAAACCACACCTTGCCAGCAGAGTCCTGCCCCAAGGCATAGCTTGTCTTGCTTTGCGGAAACCCTTCTTTTTTCTCATATCGGCGGAAGGATATGCCATCGAAACGGATGAGATAATCAAAGCCAAACCAAATCTGGCCTTCCGGATCCTGGGCAATGCCCCGACACTGTTTGGGCCATTGGGGAGAAGGCGGCTCCTCGTAATGCTGGAGATAGAGCGGAATCAAGTCGTGGAACACAGTGCCATCGTAATATCCCAAAGTCCTGTGACCGCCACACCATATACGACCCTCACTGTCTTCGTAGATAAACTGCACAGCACGGCCTGCAATCCCATCGTCTTCCAGATGGTGAAAATTTGTCCCGTCGTACCAGCAGACCCCATTTAACGTACCAAACCACAATCGATTCTGACTGTCTTGTGAAACACAATAAACACGATCATTAACAAGACCGTCGCGTCGCGTAAAATTTCGAAACTCGTCTCCATCGAAGCGACTAACACCGTTGTCCCAGGTGGCGAACCAGAGATAACCCTCGCTATCCTCAACAATGTGTTCAATGCGCATCCCGGCCAGACCATCGGCTATGGAATAAGTCCGCCAGGTGCCTGTGCGGTTAAGAGGTTTAATCATCAAAGAGAACCTTGTGATACAAAAAAAACTGGTTTATAGTGTATCTCACATTTGCAAACTAAATAATAATAATGATTTCCAAATATCCAAATACCAATTGCTTCTCAACCATTTGCCAAAAGTTCTGGTAAAAAGTTCTGAGACGAGTTTTGCTGATCGCCGATTGCTCAATCGGAAAACGGGACGCCGTGGCCTTGCCCGTAAAACCAGATCATATCGACAAAGAACGAGATGCCCGCGCCCACATAGTATCCCATTATCAATCCGAGGAAGAAGGGGCGGGCACTGCGATAGGTTCTGCTGCCGCCAAAACGCAGGATCGCGAGTTTGCTCAACCAGCCGAGGAAAATGGGGAAGATTACATGGGTCACGGGATACGCAGGCCCGGTTGCCAGTCCCAGTGGGTGCAGAGGCCACCAGGTGTAGCGGTAACGCAAGAAGTACAGGAGGGCAGCGAAGGCGATGCCGCTGGTGAAGAAGGCCATTTTGCGCCAGTCGGGGTTGACGGGATCTCTTGCGTATTTAACTACAAAGTCCCAGGGTCCGCGCGCTAAGCCTCCGGAGATTTGCGATCCGTAATTGCCCGCGCCGCCTTCATACCCCATGGATATGATATACAAACAGGATGCGACAATGCCCACGCCCATTGCCAGACATATGGCCCAGACGAGTTGTCGTTTGTGATGCTGAATGGTGTCAAATAGACGGACGGAGTGGGTCAAGGCAGGCATGAGTGTTGTTTTCATGTCGCCGCACCAGCCAAATGACATGCCGAGTGCGACCATGGTTTGTGCAGATAATCGCGTGGTGCCAAATGTGAACATGATAAATGTTTGCGGTACCATGACGGCTCGGATGGTGATGACGCCGGTTTCGGCGATGATGCGCGAGATCCCGATATAGACGACCATCATGACGACGAGAAATACCGCGATTACCCACAGGCCCATGCCCGAGGCGTAAAACCAGCAGGCCATGTAGAGCAGCCCGCCCAATAAGCCGAAGACAGCACCCCGATAGGAGAGCAATTCGTCTGAGTCATCGATTTTTGCATCGCCTTTGAATGCTTTGCGAAAGACATCGCGCAAATGCGACCGCGCAATCCAAAGCCCCCAGCCGACTACGGTAAACCACACGCCGATCATTTGCCAGCCCACGGGCACAAAGGAGGTGCCAGCAAAATTTGCTTCTGAAATTATGACGCCAAATCGGTTGAATAATCCCTCTTCTATGACCGCGAGGAAGTAGAAAAAGCAGATGCTAAATGAGATGTCTAAGTTGATAAAGTAGGCAAATCCCACAATGGGCCAGTAGAGGTTCATGCGAATTGCCTGAAAATCTCGTCCAAAGGATATGGCTTCAAATCGCCAGGGAAATACGGGAAATGTGGGATTAAAATAGGATACGATGTTCCACAAGATTCCGAAGATCGAAAAGGAAAAGCCCATCCAGAAGAGCGGTGAGCGCATAAATGGCGGCAGGCGGGATGGTGTATCGCCTTCTTCGACCATTGCGAGGGGCAATTCCATGAGGGCGTAGTCCAGTCGCTCGTATTCGATCCATTGTTTGCGCAGGATTACCGCTGTACACAACAAGACGGCGCAGAGTGCCGCGAGCAGGCTCAACCACCAGAATAAAGGTCCGATCCACACTTCCCATGGAACAGGCGAGCCGCGCGGCAAGCCCTCGAAGAACCACGTCAATGCCGGGCCGGGTTCAATTACAGCCCAGGATGGCAGATAGTCGTGTGTAAATTCACCCCATCGATTTGTAGGGTCGGCGAGGTAATACGGTACGCAAAAGCTGGCGATTAATCGGCTCAAGAAATACGTTGGCAGGGTTGAGGCGATCAGGCCCATTGAGAAAATGACGAGCAGTTCGCCCCGATTGAGCTTGAGATAGTGTCGCAAGAATACGACGGTTATCGCAAAGGGAAATACCACGGCGAGGGACAGGTGATTTTGCGCCAGCCGCGTTGTGTGTAAGATGTGCCGTGCATAAAATCCACCGAGCGCGGCTACGAGTACAAGTGTTAGTCCCAGGATGATTGACTTATAGGTCAATGCGCGTGCAGTGGGGTCTTTTTGTCGGTGTTCTTGAGCGACTTCAGCCATGGTTTCTATATAGGGCGGTGGATTGAGGCTGTCAAGGGGAAGTGTGAAGGATGAAGTGTGAAGGATGCCAGTATTGAACTTGATGATTTCGCCGAATGGGTGTACCTTCGGGGGATGAATAGACGGAGCGGTGTACAACTGGTCGTTTCTCAGACCAGTTCATAGACGAATAGACGAACCCCACCTGGCCACCCCGTATGGATGAATTTCTATAGCTTATGAAAAACGAACGTTCAATCGCAGCTTATTCCGGACTTTTTTTGATCGCTTTGGCGTCGCTGGCGATCCAGATTGTTCTGGTGCGTCTGCTGAGTGTTATTACCTGGTACCATCTGGCATTTTTTTCGATTTCCATTGCCATGCTGGGTATGACCGCGGGGGCTATTCAGGTCTATGTGCAAAGAGGTCGCTTTGACGGTGAGAATAAGATCGAAGCGATTACCCGGGCATGTGTCGGGTTTGCGCTGTCTATTCCCGCGTCTCTGATCCTTTTGTGCGTTCTGCCTATCGGGTTTTACAGAAGTATTCTGAGCTTGATCGTGCTTTTTGTAGCGACGCTGGTCTGCGCCTGGCCGTTTTATTATGCAGGTCTGGTTATTACGACTGTGTTGACGCGATTCAATGCGCCGATTGGCAGGCTTTATGCCAGTGATTTAACAGGTGCTTCTGCTGGTTGTCTGATTGTGTTGGGTGGTCTCGAAATAGTTGATGCGCCGAGTCTTATGTTGTGGTGTAGCGGTATTGGCGCGCTGGCGGGTGCGTGTTTTGCCCGTGTTGCACAATCTCGGTCTGTTCGTCGTTATATCGCGTTCGCGTTGCTGTTTTTTGTGTTGGGAATTCTCAATGCGCAGACCCCGTATGGTGTTCGCCCGATGTTTGTGAAGGAGAAGTTTCAAAGGCTTAGCTATCAAATTTTAGAGCGGTGGAATTCCTTTTCGCGGGTTGTTGTCTATCGCCAGCAATATTTGCCTCCGCAACTCTGGGGTGGCAGTCCCGTAGCAGGGGACGAGAAGATTTTTTTTCACGGGATGACGATTGACGGTGCAGCGGGTACGGCTATTAGATCGTTTGCTTCGCTCAGAGATATTGAACATCTGCGTTATGATATCACAAATGTGGGGTATTATCTCAATAGACGGGGTAATGCCTGTATTATTGGCGTGGGCGGGGGGAAGGATATCCAGAGTGCGCTCTTTTTTGGTCACGACGCTGTTCTGGGTATTGAGGTCAATCCGATTTTTGTCGATTTGCTCCAGAATGAGTTTCGCGATTTTGCTGGGCTTGCCAATCGGGATGATGTGACGTTTGTGGTGGATGATGCGCGCAGTTTTTTGTCGCAGAGTCGCGCGCAGTTTTCCGTTATTCAGATGGCGTTGATCGATACCTGGGCAGCGACGGGCGCGGGCGCATTTTCTCTGTCTGAAAATGCGCTCTATACTGTGGAAGCCTGGCAGACATTTCTCAGCCGCCTGACAGAAGACGGTGTTTTTACGGTGTCGCGGTGGTACAGTGCTGAACATATTGGGGAAACTGGTCGCGTGCTGAGTCTGGGCGTTGAATCGCTTTTGCGGCTGGATATAAAAAGACCAGCCGATCATATGGCGCTTATTACAATAGGCAATATTTCGACTTTGCTGATTTGTCGGCAGCCGCTGGGTGAGGCCGATGTTGATCGGTTGAGACAGGTGTGCGAGGAATTGCAATATCAGATTGTGCATGTGCCCGACCATTTGCCTGCCGAACCCATTTTGAGACAGATTTTATCTGCCCAATCCACAGAGCAACTCGCAGAGGCTGTGGCGCAAGCTGAATTGGACTACAGCCCGCCGACGGATGACAATCCGTATTTTTTTAATATGTTGAAGCTGAATCACATAGGGACTGCGCTGAGCTTGAAAGAGGGCGTTATCAGCGGTAATTTGAGAGCACTGGCTACGCTTCTGGTGCTTTTGATTGTGCTCGGAGTGCTCGCTGTTGCGACGATTGGCGTGCCTTTGTGGCTTGCCCATAGACCCACAACGTTGATGCGAACACGCGGTTTCTGGTTCGGCGCACTGTATTTTTCTCTTATTGGTTCGGCTTTTATGTTTGTGGAGATTGCCCTGATTCAACGGCTCAACGTATTTACTGGACACCCCATCTATTCGCTGGGTATATTGCTGTTTACGCTTATTGCAAGTACGGGTATGGGCAGTTTTGTAAGCGATCATCTTCCGCTTACGCGAAAGCCGTGGGTTTATGTTTTTCCAATTACGACGGCGGTGAGTGTTGTTGCTCTCAATACGGTTCTACACTATTTGTTGTCTCACATGATGGCTGAGGATACGACGATAAAAATACTGGTGTCTGTTCTGGTCATTTTTCCCGTGGGGATGCTTATGGGGCTGTTTTTTCCGACGGGTATGCGTCTGGTTCAGTCCCATTATGAAGACGATACGCCGTGGTTCTGGGCTCTGAATGGGATTATGGGTGTGCTGTGTTCTGCTCTATCTGTGTTTGTTTCTATTATATTTGGAATATCTGTCAATTTTTTTATTGCGGCTGTGGCTTACGCGCTTGTTCTGTGGTGTGTTTACAGTTTGCGTCGGGAACGCGCAGTAACGTGAAAGGATTTTTTATGATAGATCATATTGTTCTTCTCAAGCTCAAAGATGGGGTTACGCAAGAACAGACCCGGGCGCTACACGATGGTTTGATTGCGCTTAAAGAAAAGGGGAGTATTCCGGGTATGGAGGAGATTACTGCGGGATATAATAATAGCCCGGAGGGGAAAAATTACGGCTATGACTGGGGGTTTATTATTCGGTTTGTGGATGAGGCTGCACGAGATTTCTACCTGCCACACCCGGATCACAGAGCACTTAGCCAGCCTTTTATACGTCAAATTGTCGATGATGT
>VXRD01000081.1 GCA_009838845.1 Gemmatimonadota bacterium
CCTCTGGATTGCGGCTAACACCATGCCGCAATGACGGCTTTCATGTACATTACCTGTTTCATTGATTCATTGATTCATTGATTCGTTGATTCGCAGATTCGTTGATTCGCAGATTCGTTGATTTGCAGATTCGCAGATTCGTTGATTCGCAGATTCGCAGATTCGCAGAAAGGAGTATCAGTGTGAGCAAACCAAACGTGGGTATTGTGGTTCGGAAATCGCTCAGAGAAAGGATTTTGAGTGATTGGGATTTAGAGAAATTGGAAAGTTTTGCAAATGTGACAATCAACGACGAGGACCGCGATATCGTAGATGGTGAAGCGGCTGAATTTCTGAACGGAATGGATGGAGCGATGACGAGCTGGAACTCGGGAGATTTGTCGCCAGCAATTCTGGAAGGCGTGCCAACGCTAAAAATTTGGGCTTATGGCGCGGGCACTGTAAAAGGAAAAATCTGCGATGAAGCCTGGGAAAAAGATATTGTGGTAACAAGTGCCGCGCCCGCGATAGCCGATGATGTGGCGGAAATGACCATGGGATTCATGACCATGGGATTGCGCCGGGTATTTTCCCATTCGCGTGCCATGCGAGAAGGCGAAAAAAAACCGGACAAGACCGAATCCCGCTCTCTATATCGGCGCACAATTGGCGTCATCAGCGCCAGCCAGGTCGGGCAGCGCGTAATGCGGTTGTTGCGACCCTATCAGACGCGCATATTGCTCTACGACCCCTTTGTGACGCCAGAACGCGCAGAGGAATTTGGCGCAGAACTCGCGGACCTGGAGACAATAGCGCGCGAGGCAGAAGTGGTAACCGTTCACGCCCCCAAATTGGACGCGACATATCACCTCTGGAATGAGACGCATTTTAAGCTCATGCGCGATGACTGCGTATTTATCAACACATCGCGCGGTGCGAATATCGACGAAGCCGCGCTAATCGCAGAATTGCAAAAAGGGCGATTCTCCGCCTTCTTAGATGTAACCGATCCCGAACCGCCTGCTATGGACAGTCCGTTGCGCCGTTTGCCCAACGTGGTCTTAACGCCGCATTGTGCCGGGTTGCAATCCTATCGCATCGGCGCATTGGTAGTCGAAGAATTGCGCCGATTCTTTGCGGGTGAAGACCAGCTATTTCAAGTCAAACGAGAAATGCTGGATCGGCTGGCATAGAAAGGATATAATGCAAAAACGCGTAGATTATTTATCGTGGGATGAGTACTTTATGGGCGTAGCTCTGCTATCGGCACACCGAAGCAAAGACCCCAATACACAAGTAGGCGCGTGTATTATCAACGAAAAAAAGAAAATCGTGGGCATTGGATACAACGGATTGCCCATTGGGTGTTCAGACGATGAGTTTCCCTGGAGCAGAGAAGGTGATTTTCTCGACACAAAATATCCCTATATCTGCCATGCAGAATTAAATGCAATTTTGAACAAAATCAGCGCAGACTTGCATGAATGCACGCTTTACGTCACCTTATTTCCGTGCAATGAATGTGCAAAAGTAATTATTCAGTCGGGCATTCGCGAAGTAATCTATCTGGCGAATAAATATCCAAAATCCGATTCCGTAAAAGCCACCTACCGCATGTTTAACAGTGCGGGTATTCGCTATCGCGCGCTGGAGGAATACCGAGCGCGCGTTGTCCTTGATTTCAGGGTCTGAGTCATGGCATCTCTGGCACTTCAAGATAGCATGGGCACTAAGGCATTGCCAGACGCGTCCGATTTTAAACGCGCGCTCGTGGACGTTTTATACCGAAGGCATTTTGGGGCATTGCTAATTTTTTGCATTGATTCCCTCAATCAAGCGCACGGGGACAATGTGAGCCAGGCACTTAAAGTGCTAAATTCCGTTGTTATTCCCGCCCCCGAAAGCTTTCACATAACAGATGACAAAATCGCCGTGCTTTTTGATGCTGACGATGCGCGTGTGCATGAAATCCCATCATCTCTGCCTGCCGTGATTGCCGACCAAACAGGACTTCGCGTATCTTGCGGTGGCATCAAAATCTCGAGCGAGGATTATGGCCTGCATCCTCAAATGTCCGAGATAATATTTTCCACTGCCCAATGCGTACTCGCCCGGGCACAACAGCACGCGATCCCGCAGGTGGTCTGGTTGACCGAAAAGTCCACGGAGGATGCATTATCGGATATTTCTCTGAACTTTTTTCGAGAAATTGCGCGTATCAACGCCGCCCTGGTACAGAGAATGACATTGGAATCGCGCACAGATTTTTTGACAGGTCTTTACAATCGGCGCGGTTTTGAAGCAGTATTTACACGTATGGTGCGACGCGCAAATCGCAATGGAAAGCCCCTCGCGCTCTACTACATAGATTCTGATTCTCTCAAAGCGATCAACGACAGCAAAGGGCACGACGCGGGCGACCGATTTATTGCAAATTTGGCACAGGTATTGAATGACATGCTACGCGGATCGGATTTGTTATCGAGGTGGGCTGGCGATGAATTTGCTGCAGTAGTTGAAAATACATCGAGAGCGCGTGCTTATGCGATAGCCCGCCGTTTGAACCGTGCTGTTGATGAGCGCACGGAAGGCACGATATCCATTGGGGTTTATCACGGCGTGCCCGAATCAACAGAAGACGCGTTTCGACAAGCAGATGCCGCCCTTTACCGCGTAAAAAACCGCGGGAAAAATGATATTGAACTGGCTGATCCGGTTTAGAAACCCGGAATGGGTTTGAATCGTCGTATTTAGTGTCCCCTCATTCGCCCGTTCATTTGAAGGAGAAGTGTTATGCCAAAAAAGAAACGCTATGGAATGAATAAATACCAGAAAAGAGCAAAGAAAGTAGGCGAACTTCGGTTGCGGCGGGAAGATATTCCGCATTATCTCGCACTGGCAGAGAGCGACGACCCGACAGACCGACACGAGGCTGCTGCCAATTTGTGTCCGTGTCATGTGCGGCATCCCGTGCCCGAAATACAGACCGCGCTCTTCATGCTCATGGAAGACCCCGACCCAAACGTGCGCGCCCGCGCCTGGCACACGCTGGAAGATGGCGGCGTACCCGACGACCCGAGAATGGATGAAATTTTTGAACGCGCCCGTCAAAATGAAACCAATAAGACAGTCCTGAACTTTATGCGGCAGGTGCAAAACGAAAATCACGCGCACAAAGAACGCACCATGCTCAAAGTCGCAGCCCAATCGGAATACAATCAGACTGGCCGATGCGATTTTTGCGGAACAACCGGCAGGGTAAAAACAGATTTTGACACCGAAATACCCGACAGGGGGCAGATGCGCTTTGCATTGGTATGTGAAGATTGTGTAGCGTGAGAATGAGTAGGGGCGACCCCCTGTGGTCGCCCGCTTTGCCAGAGTGCTAATGCAGTTGGATCCCAATTCAACAAAGGATTTTTTTATGATCGAAGGACCATCAGAAATTGAGTATCCGTGTTTATGGAATTTTAAGATCATTGGCCGCGAAGAAGAACACATGCGTCGGGCGATTGCCAAAATTGTGGGCAACAGCGATTATACCCTGACCTTTTCAAATCAGAGCAGGCACGGGAAGTATCGCAGCTTAAACCTCGATATGGTCGTCCTCGACGAATCCCACCGCCTCAATATCTATGAGGCTCTCAGACATCATCGCAGTATTCAAATTGTTCTTTGAATTCACTATTCCTTCCTATTTTACCTTGACAATCCACGCTATTTCTTGCACTATTTACGGCTTGCGATCCTCGCTTATTACGGTGCTGTCGGGTTGTACTTTGGGCAGACTCCAGAATTTTGGATGAACGCTCAGAAAACGTATGAACTATCAGGTGCCGAGGCGAGTTAGTCAGTGACCGATTGCCTTGAGGTATCCAATATCCAAGCGATATTATACTCTTACGATATTTGGTGAATGGTGGTTTGCTCTTACACGCCATCTACAGGGAGAACGAAATGGGCGCATCGAGAATAACCATAACGCTGGATGAAGGGTTGCTCAAACGCCTTGACCATCTCGTGCAGGCGGTACCTTATTCAAGTCGTAGCCGGGCGATTCAAGAGGCAGTTGAGGACAAGCTCAGACAGGCGAATAGGGATGACTTTGAGAAGGAGCTTGTCAAGTTAGATCCGCAATTTGAACAGGAAATGGCCGATGAAGGGTTATGTGAGGATGTGCGGGAATGGCCCGAATACTGAGAGGCGATATTGTTTGGGCGGACTTGAACCCTGTTCGTGGACATGAGCAAGCAGGCCGCAGACCGGTTGCCGTTATAAGCGACGACGCTTTTAATGAGCAATCAGGCACAGTAATCGCAATGGCTATCACAGGCATACCTCAGCGTGCAGGATTTCCTTTTACTTTAGAGATAGCAAGCGTAGAAATGCCCCGGCGTTCCTGGATAAAAGTCAGTCAGATTAGAACACTTTCGGTTGAGCGATTGGAAAATAAAATAGGACGCATTTCTTCTCAGGAACTCAATCGTATAGTTGACGGCCTTAACCAATTAATCACGGGATAGTCTAATAGGTAATTACTCCATAATTTCAACCCTTAATTGGCGTCTTAAAATAGCCCTCATACTTCAGAGCTTTATGTGGTAATCTATGTACAATTTTAACTTTAGCATGCAGAATATTGAAGACGGTCAGGGCCTGGGCATTGCGCTGACCGGAATGATCATTGTATTCAGCGTATTGACATTGATCAGCATATTTATTGTAATATTGCCCAAAATATTAGCTGTTGTAGCAAAGAAATTTCCCGAATCTGCAGGACATCATAGTGTACCCGTACAGGCTGAAGACGATAACTCTGCACTGGCAGCTATCGGTTTTGTCATGCACATGAGACGCACGGGTAAAACTTGACGCGATTACTCATAAGAACTTTCAGGTAACGGATGGACATACTCTACGAGTTTTTGAACACGACTGGATTTGCCAACTTGAGTTGGGGCAATGTCATTATGATCGCAATCGGCATTGTATTTATTCACCTGGCGATCACCAGAGATTACGAACCCCTGTTGCTGCTGCCAATTGGTTTTGGCATGATCGTGGGAAACATCCCCGCTATTCCGAGCATGGCTCTCGGCGTTTACGACGAGGGCAGTGTATTGCGCTATATTTACTTCGGCGTGACATCGGGCTTATTCCCACCGCTGATCTTTTTGGGAATTGGCGCAATGACCGATTTTTCGACACTCCTGTCCAATCCCAAACTGGTATTATTAGGCGCTGCGGCGCAAATGGGCATCTTCCTGACCCTGATCGGCGCGCTATATCTGGGCTTTTCACCTTCTGAATCCGGAGCCATCGGAATCATTGGCGGTGCTGATGGACCTACGGCCATTTTCCTATCGGCCAAATTGGCCCCTCATCTTTTGGGCGCCATTGCCATCGCCGCGTATTCGTACATGGCACTCGTCCCGGTAATTCAGCCGCCGGTTATGAAGCTGCTGACCTCAAGACGCGAACGACTGATTCGCATGCCCGAACCGCGCAAACCTTCCAAACGCGAACGCATCATTTTTCCGATAGCTGGTTTCTTAATTGCAACCTTAATTGCACCGGGTGCATTGACCCTGCTGGGCATGTTGTTTTTTGGCAACTTGCTAAAAGAGAGCATGGTCACAGACCGCTTGGCAGAGTCCGCGCGCACGGCAATGGTCGATATTGTGACAATTTTGCTCGGTTTCTCCGTGGGCGCCAGCACAGAGGCACAGACATTTTTGACCCCCGATTCGCTTTTGATTTTTGGCCTGGGTGCGCTATCTTTTGCAGTCGCCACGGCCAGCGGCGTCCTATTTGCGAAGTTGATGAACGTGTTGACAAAAGAAAAAATCAATCCCCTCGTAGGTGCCGCAGGCGTATCGGCAGTACCCGACTCTGCGCGGGTCGTGCAGATGGTGGGACAACAAGAAGACGCACATAATTTTTTATTAATGCACGCCATGGCACCCAATGTAGCTGGCGTAATCGGTTCAGCCGTTGCCGCGGGCATCTTGTGGTCGGTACTGGTTCAGTAGGCACTGCATTTGGCGAAGGATTTAATTATGGCAAAGAAAAAAGTAATATTTATGAATACAGCATTTCGCGACGGCTTCCAGTCGGTCTATGGCGCGCGCGTGTTCACGCCCGACTTTTTACCTGCGGTAGAAGCCGCACGCGACGCGGGTATCGAGTATTATGAAGCTGGTGGCGGAGCGCGATTTCAATCCCTGTACTTTTATTGCAACGAAGATGCATTTGCAATGACCGATGCCTTCCGCGAAGCCGCAGGACCAGAGGCCAATTTGCAGACCCTGGCACGCGGCGTGAATGTAGTCGGACTGGAATCGCAGTCGAGCGACATCATCAAGCTACACGCCGAATTATTCAAAAAACACGGCATTACGACCATCCGAAATTTTGACGCCCTCAACGACGTCAACAATTTGATCTACAGCGGGCAATGCATCGCAGAAGCGGGATTGCACCACCAGGTATGCGTGACATTGATGGAATTGCCACCCGGATGCACCGGCGCACACGACGCGGATTTTTATGAACAAACACTCCGCGAAATTTTAGATGCCGATATTCCATATCACTCCGTGTGTTTCAAAGATGCCTCAGGTACAGCCGTGCCGGCAAAAGTATATGAGACCATTAAACGGGCGCGCCAACTGCTGCCCGACGACACATTTATCCACTTTCACACCCATGAAACGGCCGGGATCAGCGTACAGGCCAATCTGGCAGCGTTGGAAGCGGGAGCCGATGCCATAGACCTGTCCCTGGCACCGTGTTCTGGAGGCACCTGCCAGCCCGATATCCTGGTCATGTGGCACGCACTACGTGGCACAGATTTCGACCTGGACATCGACATAGAGAAAGTCCGCGACGCCGAGGAAGTATTTAAAGAATGCATGGCGGATTACTTTTTGCCACCAGAAGCTACGGCAGTCGAACCCATGATCCCCTGGAGTCCAATGCCGGGCGGCGCGCTCACGGCCAATACGCAGATGTTGCGAGACAATGGCATTATGGACAAATATCCCGACATGATCAAAGCCATGGGCGACGTAGTCGCACGAGGCGGTTTTGGCACATCTGTCACACCCGTATCGCAATTCTATTTTCAACAGGCATTTAACAATGTGATGTTTGGACCCTGGGAAAGAATCGCCGAACCTTATGGACAGATGGTACTCGGCTATTTTGGCAAAACCCCTGTACCCCCCGATCCCGAAGTTGTGAAAATTGCGGCAAATCAGTTGGGACTTGAACCCACAGACCAGCCGCCTCTTGAACGCAATGATGCCGATCCCGAAAAAGGGAGAGACGCCGCGAAAAAACTGTTGGACGCCGAGGGAATTGAGGCGACGGACGAGAACATCTTTATCGTAGCGACGTGCGGCGATAAGGGAATGGATTTCTTGAAAGGCAATGCGGAAATTGGCGTACGGAAAATAGAAAAACAGGATGACGCACCCGTGCCAGTTGCCGACGGCGCAGCAGAATACAAGCTACAGGTCAACGGCAAATCCGTGCGCGTGCAAATCGACGGCAACATCGCCACCGTAAATGGCACAGCTTATACAGTGGATATAGAAGATACGGTATCTACACAGGCATCAACACCCGCAAATGCCGAATCCGTAAGCGCGCAAATGCCCGGAAAAGTCATTCGGATTTTAAAACACACAGGGGATCAAGTCCAGGCCGGCGAAGCGATCCTCATTCTGGAAGCCATGAAAATGGAAGTCCAGATCACCTCTCCAAATGCTGGCACAGTCGTCGAAATGCCCGTCAACGTCGGCGATCAAGTATCCAATGGCCAAACGCTTGCGATGGTAGGGTAAAACGCCTCCCTTAAATCGCCGCGACATCGCCTGCCCAAATCTCACTCACCTGACCATCTGGCTCGCGCAACAAAAGCTGGCCGCAGTCGCCAAACCCCGCGAGAACGCCCGTTTTCACGTCATCGCCTTCGCCAACCGAAATCTCCTCACCAATATAAACACAGCGGTGCTCCCAGGCGGTGCGAAGAGCTGGAAAACCCTCGCTTTCCCAACGATCAATCCACGGGGCAGTGGATGAGAGAACTTGTTCGAGAACTTGTTCGAGATCGTACTCGCGTCCCGTTTCAAGACGCATAGAAGTAACGGGACGGTCGATAAGCGCCGCGGTCGTCGCATCCATATTCACGTTGAGACCAATACCAATGACAATTGCCGTACCATCGGGTTGTTTTTTGTCGCTGCGCTCAAGGAGCATACCGCAAATTTTGGCACCGTCGATCAAAACATCGTTGGGCCACTTGGTTTGCGTACTTATACCATAAATTTTCAGCGCATCGGATACACCCAGAGAAATAGCAATGGGAATAGAAGTCAATTGGGAAAACGCGGCTCTTGTAATGAGAAGAAAGGAAAACGTCAGATTCTCATTGGCCTGCGCGATCCATTGGCGCTGGTAACGCCCCCGCCCAGCGGTTTGCTCCCGCGCAGCCAGGACAAAGCCAGACGCAAGCCTCTCACCTCTATATAGACGCTGAAGAAGGTGCGTATTGGTCGAAGCGAGTTGCTCGTGCCATTCGGGGGGTAGAAAATTCATATAATAAAACCTGATCTCGTATGCTTAAGTCTATCTCATAGGACAGAACCCGTATATCTCCTCACCACCGTATCTTGACAATAGAATGGAAATAACACATACTTCACAAGGGCAGACGTAGAGGCAAAACTGTGTGTCTGCCCTCTTTCTTGAACATTTTAACAATAGGAGCCTGCTCATGAAAACTATTTTATTCGCGCTGGTATTGAGTTTGTTGGTTGTCGCAATGCCATTGGCAGATCAGCCCAATTACAAAGGTCACGCGATTTCGATGTACGGCGACTTAAAATACGGGCCTGACTTCAAGCACTTCGACTATGCCAACCCCAATGCGCCCAAGGGCGGTACCGTGAAAAGAAGTGCTGGCGGCACCTATGATTGCTTGAATCAATTCATCCTCAAAGGCGTGTCGGCTTATGGATTGGGGTTGATCTACGATTCATTGACAGAGCGTTCACTGGACGAGCCTTTCTCAGAATACGGTTTGCTTGCAGAGTCGATAGAAGTGCCCCCTGACCGCTCATGGACACTCTTCACACTGCGCTCTGGCGCGCGGTGGCACGATGGCAAACCCATTACGCCAGAAGATGTCGTCTTTACTTTTGAAACAATTCAAACCAAAGGCCACCCTTTTTATCGAAATTATTATGCGGATATCAAACAGATTGAAAAGGTTGGCGAGCGGCAGGTAAAATTCACATTTGGCGGAAAGGACAATCGAGAATTGCCCCTCATTGTCGGACAAATGGCGATCTTGCCCAAACACTATTGGGAAGGCAAAAATTTTGAAGAAACAACACTGGAACCGCCCCTCGGCAGCGGACCTTACAAAATTGAAGCATATGAACCCGGGCGTTCGATCACATATCGACGCGTCGAAAATTATTGGGGCACTGATCTGTCCATAAAAAAAGGGCGCTATAATCCAGACGTCATTCACTACGATTATTACAAAGACGGGACTGTAGCAACCGAAGCACAAAAAGGCGGTGAATTTGATTTTGCATTGCAAAACAACTCCAAGTCGTGGGCAACCGCGTACGATATTCCGGCTGTAGCCGAAGGCAGACTGATTAAGGAATTAATCCCACACGAAAATGGCACCGGGATGCAGGGATTCTGGTTTAACACACGACGCAGCAAATTTGCCGACCCCAAAGTGCGACACGCGCTGGCTCATGCATTTGATTTTGAATGGACCAATACAAATCTGTTCTACGGGCAATACGCGCGTTCAACGAGTTATTTTTCCAACACAGAACTCGCCTCATCGGGACTGCCGCAGGGGCAGGAACTCGAAATATTAGAAGCATTTCGCGGACAGATACCCGAGGAAGTATTCACCTCAGAATACAAACCACCCACAACAGATGGATCGGGCAATATTCGCCAGAATTTGCGCGTGGCCACACGGATGTTGAAAGCAGCCGGATGGTCGGTCAAAGAAGGGAAGCTCACCAACGACGCATCGGGCAAGACAATGATAATTGAATTTTTAATCAACAACTCGCCCTCCTGGGAGCGCATTGTAGGTCCGTACATTCAAAACCTGGAGCGACTCGGCGTGGAAGCCGCAATTAAAATTGTGGATACATCGCAATATCAAAATCGCGTTCAAGAATACGATTTTGATGCTATTGTAAGCCTCAGGGGACAGTCACTAAGCCCCGGCAACGAACAGCGCGGTTACTGGACATCGGCAGCTGCGGATGAACCCGGTACGAGAAATTATGCGGGCATCAAAGATCCCGTCGTAGATGCGCTGGTAGATCAGCTAATCAACGCACCCGATAGAAAAGCCCTCGTATCAACCACCCGCGCACTGGACCGCGTACTCCTGTGGGGGCACTACGTGGTACCCCACTGGCATATCCGTGCACACCGCGTAGTGTACTGGAACAAATTTGGCAAACCCGATATTTCGCCCAGGTACCTGCCTCAACCCTGGCAATATTTCCCCGATACGTGGTGGGTTGATGCTACAAAAGAAGCGGCGTTAAAGAAAAATTAAGTGTCATGGGATCCTATATTTTAAGACGCTTTTTGCTATTCTTCCCAACGCTACTCGGCGTCATGGTGATCAATTTTCTGATCATTCAAGCCGCGCCCGGTGGACCTGTTGAGCAAGCCATCGCACAGATACAGGGCCACGATGTGGATGCGTCTGCCCGCGTAGGCGGCGATGGCGGCGAACTATCGTCCTCGCAAAACCAGCGACAGCGCAGTGGGGGATCAACGAGCAAATACCGCGGCGCGCAAGGGCTTGACCCCGAACTGATCGCGGAATTGGAGCGGATGTATGGCTTTGACAAACCGGCTCATGAACGCTTCTATCAGATGATGGTGCGCTATTTGCAATTCGACTTTGGCGAAAGTTTTTATCGCGACCAAACCGTTGTCGATATCGTCCTGGACAAAATGCCCGTATCGATTTCCCTCGGCTTGTGGACGACATTGCTCGTTTATCTGATCTCAATTCCACTGGGCGTAACCAAAGCCGTGCGCGACGGATCCAGATTCGACATATGGACTTCGGGCGTGATCGTCATAGGCAATGCCGTGCCGGGATTTATGTTTGCGATCTTCTTAATCGTGTTATTTGCCGGTGGCAGTTATTTCGACTTTTTTCCACTGCGGGGATTGACCTCCCCCGAATGGGACCAGTTTGGCTTATTTCACAAAATCACCGATTATTTCTGGCACCTCGCACTGCCCATCGCATCCATGGTAATTGGTGGATTTGCCGGATTGACCCTCTTGACAAAAAATTCGTTTCTGGACGAAATCAACAAACAATACGTCATGACGGCACGGGCAAAGGGATTGGAAGAGCACCGCGTATTGTACGGGCACGTTTTTCGCAATGCCATGCTAATCGTGATCGCGGGATTCCCGAGTGCATTTGTCAACATCTTATTCACGGGTTCACTACTGACCGAGATAATCTTTTCGCTCGATGGCCTGGGCCTCCTGGGCTATGAAGCCACAGTCAACCGCGATTACCCGATCATGTTTGCCACGCTTTACTTTTTTACCTTGCTGGGATTGATAATGCAACTGGTAAGTGACTTGACTTATACACTGATAGATCCGAGGATTGATTTTGAAAGCAGAGAAGTATAGCACTCGAACCGAGCGCGAAGATCGATTTTTGGGTTTTCGAATTTCGAGCCTTACGCGCCGGCGCCTGGACAATTTTAGGGCAAATCGACGTGGCTATTATAGCCTGTGGATATTTCTCGTTCTATTCGGATTGAGCCTACCAGCAGAATTTATCGCCAATGACAAACCCCTTTTGGTCCGGCACAAGGGGGCGTTTTATTTGCCCGTCTTAACAGCCTATCCCGAAACGCTTTTTGGCGGCGACTTTGAAACCGAAGCCGAGTACCGCGATCCATTTGTAAAAGAATTAATTGAAAAAGACGGATGGATCATCTGGCCCCTGGTACCATTTCGCTACGATACAATCAACTACGACCTCAAGCACCCAGCCCCTGCACCGCCTTCTATACAAAACTATCTGGGCACCGATGATCAGGCACGCGATGTAACTGCACGATTGATCTACGGATTTCGGTTATCGGTCTTATTTGCCCTCGCGCTCACGGCATTTAGTTCTGTGGTAGGCATTGCAGCCGGCGCAGTACAGGGCTATCTGGGAGGATGGGTCGATCTCATTTTTCAAAGATTTATCGAAATTTGGGGCGGGTTACCAACCCTGTTTATCCTCATTATTATCGCCAGCATTATTGAGCCAACTTTCTGGACGCTCTTAATTATTATGCTACTATTTTCATGGATGCGCCTGGTCGGCGTGGTGCGAGCCGAATTTTTGCGGGCACGCAATTTTGATTTTGTACGCGCCGCACGCGCTCTGGGAGTCAATGACTTGACAATTATGTGGCGACACGTTTTGCCCAATGCCATGGTGGCAACACTGACCTTCTTGCCCTTTGTGCTCGTGGGATCTGTCACGGTATTGACCTCGCTGGACTTTCTCGGTTTTGGCCTTCCGCCCCCCTCTCCCTCGCTGGGAGAATTGCTCAACCAGGGCAAACGCAATCTGCAGGCCCCCTGGCTGGGTCTATCCGGATTTTTTATTCTTGCAATTATGTTATCGCTACTCGTATTTATCGGCGAGGCCGTGCGCGATGCATTTGATGTCCGCAAGACCCTGTCGCAAACGGAGGGCAAGAGCGCGTGAGCTTGCTATACGTTCAAAATTTGGGCGTGCATTTCCAGCTCGAAGACCAGGTCGTCGAAGCTGTGCGCGGCGTATCGTTTCACATTGAAAAAGGTGAAACCATTGCACTGGTAGGCGAATCGGGATCGGGCAAATCCGTCTCGGCACTTTCCGTAATGCAATTGCTGCCCTATCCACGCGCCTCGCATCCACACGGCAGCGTACAATTTGACGGAGAGGAAATGCTGGGCGCGCCGCAAGAGCGACTGCAACAACTGCGCGGCGACCGCATTGCGATGATTTTTCAAGAGCCGATGACCTCCTTGAATCCGCTGCATACAATTGAGAAACAAATCGGCGAAACCCTGATGTTGCACCGCAAAATGACGCGGGCGCAAGCGCGTGAACACACGATAGACTTATTGCAAAAAGTACACTTGCCCGACCCCGAAACGCGCCTCAAATCCTATCCCCACCAGCTATCGGGCGGTCAACGCCAACGCGTAATGATCGCCATGGCCCTGGCCAATGAGCCGGATTTGCTAATTGCCGATGAACCTACAACTGCGCTGGATGTGACGATTCAAGCGCAGATTTTAAAATTGCTCAAAGACCTGCAAGACGAATTTGGCATGGCGATTTTGCTCATCACACACGACCTGACAATCGTTCGGCATGTGTCAGATCGCGTCTATGTAATGACACAGGGAAAAATTGTAGAAGAAGGAGACACCGCGCGCATCTTCGGGCAACCGCAACACACCTATACACAAAAACTTCTAAATGCACAGCCAAAAGGAACAGCAACCGCGCTGAACGGATCGACACCCATCGTGATCGAGGCGGATAATCTGAAAGTGTGGTTCCCTATTCAGCGGGGATTTTTACGGCGAACCATCGGGCATATAAAAGCCGTAGATGGCATTTCAGTAACCATTCGCGCCGGGCATACCGTCGGCGTTGTCGGCGAGTCCGGCTCGGGCAAAACAACACTGGGATTGGCCCTCTTGCGGTTGCTGAGCAGTCAGGGACCAATTGAGTTTAACGGACAGGGCATTCAGGGCCTGCCGAGCAAAGTACTGCGCCCCTTGAGACGAGAGATGCAAATTGTTTTTCAAGACCCCTTTGGATCCTTAAGCCCGCGCCTATCGGTCTTTCACATTATTGCCGAGGGATTGCGGGTTCACAACATGGGAGACAGCGATCACAAACGCCGAGACCTCGTAGCAGAAATAATGGATGAAGTAGGGCTTGAACCCGAAATGATGGACCGGTTTCCACACGAGTTCTCGGGCGGCCAACGGCAGCGCATTGCCATAGCACGCGCCATGGTATTGCGCCCCCGATTTGTGGTCCTGGACGAACCCACAAGCGCGCTGGACATGACCGTGCAATCGCAAATTATCGACTTGCTTCGGCGCTTGCAAAAAGATCACGATCTGGCTTATTTATTTATCAGCCACGACCTGCGGGTCGTGCGCGCACTCGCCAATGAACTCGTCGTGATGAAGGACGGCGTCGTTGTAGAACACGGCGCAACAGAAACCGTATTTGCAAATCCACAAACAGATTATACGCGAGAATTGATTACAGCGGCATTTGATATCGATGTTGTTGAAAGAGACCGCTGACCCGCCTGCCTGAGAGGAAGCAGATAGGTTTGTTTTGGAATATAGTATTTCTTTTTTGTACCACACAACTTGAGTTAGCTACTATCAAAGCAACGCGACAATTCGCTCTGCGGTATTGCCGTCCCACAATTCGGGCAAGCGACCGGATTTATAGCGTCCATTTAAAACAGATTCGGCCTCTACAACAATGCGTTCGGGACAAACACCCACAAGTGTATTCGTCCCAATATCTATAGTCTCTGGGCGTTCTGTATGCTCTCTAAGCGTCAAACACGGCACACCCAAAGCCGTTGTCTCTTCTTGCAATCCTCCAGAATCTGTCATCACAAATTTTGCATTCTTCTGAAGTTTCAAGGAATCGAGATAGCCCACCGGGTCCATAAGTTTGATATGATCCATCATCCCAAGCCTTTGCAAAAAACCGAATTGAGATAGGCGATTGCGCGTTCTCGGATGCAAAGGCCACGCGATTGGACATTTGAGAACTTGCAACGCGGATAAAATGCCAGCCAACGTATCTGGACAATCGACATTTGAGGCGCGATGGAGGGTTAGAAAAACGTACTCTTGAACTGATAAACCGTGTATATCCAGAATGCTGGATTCATCAGCTTTGGGAGATAGCAACACAAGGGAATCTATCATCACATTGCCCACAAAATGAATGCGGTGATCTTCTATGCCTTCGCGCCTCAGATTTTCACATGCCTGCGTTGAAGTTGCAAACAGGAGATCGGATATGGCATCCACAACGAGCCGATTGATCTCTTCGGGCATTGAACGGTCCCAACTTCGCAACCCTGCCTCTATGTGCCCAACGGGGATTTGCAATTTTACGGCATCCATCGCACATGCCAAAGTGGAATTTACATCCCCAACCACAAGAACCCAATCCGGCCTTTCTTGAAGTAAAACCTCCTCAAATCCCATCATGATCTGCGCTGTCTGGTAAGCGTGACTGCCCGACCCCACATTTAATTCATAATGTGGTCTGGGCAGATTTAAGTCTCGAAAGAAAATCTCGGACATAAAATCGTCGTAGTGCTGTCCCGTATGCACCAAAATCGGCTCAAACACATCGGGCGTCTTGACAAGTTGATACCACAGCGGAGCAACTTTCATAAAATTCGGCCGCGCACCCGCAACAAGGATAATTTTCACCTGCCTACTCCTTCTATTTCGGAGTTTCCACCTGCCAAATCGGATACCGTATATCTGCCCGCTGCATCTCTCGTTGCAACCATTGATTAAACAGAAGCTTTCGGATCTCCTTTGCTATCCGTCCGTCCAGCATTGTCGGATAGAGTTCCTGTAATAAATACAGCGCAAAGCCTTTCGATACTTTTTCCGGTCCAAAAATTTCACCTATCGAAGCGGCAAACACGCGCGCTGCAATCCCCTTTGGCAACTGCTTCCGCCGAACACGACCCAAAAAGCCACTACCTGATCGCGTGTGTGCATCTTGAGAAAACCGACGCGCCATCGCGTGAAAATCTGCACCTTCTTCCCGTATCTGCAAATCAACCTCGTCGATCACATCCTTATCCGTGTGAAAAATCCAGCAAATCTCCGCCTCGTCAAATTCCAGCGTGTGCTGTGCAAAATAGGATTCGACCTGCCCCTCGGCGATCTTCTCAGACAGCAAATACTCCAGTCGCCTCACCTCGGCATCTTCTGCCACATCCTGAAGTGTAATACCCCGCTTTGCAAGATAGGCTTCTGTATCTTCTACCCGCTCCAAACGATGTTGATACCGCCAGTCATTCACCTTGCGCTGGATATCCTCCGGCGCTGCACAAACACCCTCGCGTCGGGCGAGTTGGCGTATCAATTCTCTACGCGCAAATTCATCAAAAAAACGCAGATTATCATCAACACCCATCTGCCGCACGATATGACGCAACGGCACTGCGATACCATTAACCTTAACCAATATGGTATCCTCTGACATCATAATGCCCCCTCTTGCACATCGTATCTCGCCGACTCGTAAAGCTGTCGCAAAGGAGAAAGCAACATCAGCAAAACCGATTGCCGATCGGTCATAATCTCCGCCGTACCCTTCATGCCGAACATCAAAGGCTTGTCATATCCCTTCACACGCATCGTATTTTCTTCCAGTTCAACAACGCACTTAAACATCGGACCAATACGTTCATCAATCACCGCATCGGGTGAGATGGATGTAAGCCACCCGCGTTTGATACCAAAATCCTGAAAAGCATACGCATCGTATTTCAGCTTGACCAACTGCCCAACTTTAAGCAAGCCCACATCTTTATTCAACACCATCACCTCTGCAACCATCGGCTCAGAAGCAGGTGCCAGTGCAATGAGAGCCTGCCCCTTGTCAATCACCTGTCCAACTGCATTCACCATCACCTGTGTGACAATACCCGATTCAGGTGCCAGAATCAGATCAGACTCGGCCTCAAGGGTGCGATCAATGCGTTTGCGCGCCTGTTCCAATCGCAACTGTGCAGTCTCATAAGCGTGTCGCATCTGCGATGCCTCGCGACCATGTGCAATCCGCGCTTCTGTGATTTGACGCTTGAGATCAGCCATAGCCATTTCATTTTTATATATCTCTGACATACGCGAGGGAAGTGCGGACAGAGCACTCAAATACTGCACGCGCGCGCGATTCATAGCCGCCCGGCTGATCAATGCCGCCCGGCTGATCAATTCGCGTTCAAACAGCGTTTTTTGCTGCAAAAACTCCCCTTTCATAAGATCAATTTCAGCCTGACGAAACCCGATCTGCGCTTGCAACCCCGCATCAGATGTTGTGGTTTTCGATCCGACACCATCCCCCATATCACTGTGATAATCTTCCAACGCATCCTGATGTGCCACCATAAACCGCTGCAAAACGGAAAGACGTTGTTCCAATACGCCTATCGTCTCTCGTTTTAAGCTCGCCCTTTGTGGCAACACCGTCTTGAAATCGTACTCTGCCTTTTGAAAAGCCATCTTTGCCTGTTCCCATTCCCGCAACTCTCCCCAGGTCTCCCACGATTTGAGCTTGAACAATACCTCCCCTTTCTCGACATGATCTCCTTCCTTAACACCAATCAACTCGATCTCACCGCCTCGCTGCGCCTGCATCGTCTTCACCTGTCCGAGGGGCACAAGTCGAAAAGGTGCCGATGCCACCACATCTATCTTACTCCACCACGCCCAGGTAATGGCAACAATCACAAATAGCAGGACAATATAGAGCAATGCACGACCCCAAAAGGGCCGCAAGGATCCCATAAACGCATGCACCTCTTCTGCCGCGTCATCTTGTCCCTGAATGATACCGGGAGACATTGTCTCGGCCGATGTCTCCAAAAACCGTTCTGCCATCATACCACCTGCAACTGTTGACTACACATGTGATAGTACAAACCCTCTTGCACCATCAACTCATCGTGTGTGCCCATCTCCACAATATGACCCTTATCCAGCACCACAATCGCATCCGCATCGCGCACCGTACTCAACCGATGGGCGATAATCAATGCCGTGCGATCATCCAAAAACAGATCTAAATTCGCCTGAATCGCCTGTTCTGAATC
>VXRD01000082.1 GCA_009838845.1 Gemmatimonadota bacterium
GGACTGCGGGGGTGGGTGTTGAACTCAAAGGACGCAAGCAGGAAATTCTGGAGGTTCTGGCAGAGGATATTGAAATGAGTATGCAGGGGATGCCCGGCGTTCACGAGATTGAAACCAGCCTGGAGACGGGTATGGAAGAGATTCGCGTGGTTGTAAATCGCGAACGGGCACAGCGGTATGGCATTTCTCCGCGCGATATTGCTACGAATATCGCTTCGGCACTCGGGTCGCGCGGGGCTTCACACTTCAAAACACCCCATGGCGAGCTCGATATTACCGTTCAACTCCGCGAAGAAGATCGCGCTAATCTCGAGCAGCTCAAAACAACGGAGTTTGAAAGCGATAAGGGTGGTATGGTCACGTTCTCGAGTTTGGCGGATTTCAATCTCATACAGGGACCCAATGCCATTTCCCGCGAAGACCGCCTGCCCACGCTAACTGTTTTTGCCAGTACAGAGCAAAAAGCAGTGTTCAGCGTGGGACAGATTATGAAAGCGCGTATGGAAGATGTGCCTCTGCCTGAGGGATATACGTATCAGATGGACCGCCGATTCAAGTCTATGGATGCAAAACGGGATCGGGATTTTGAGACGATGATTTTCGCACTGATTCTCATTTATATTATTATGGCTTCGCTCTTTGAATCCTATGTCCATCCGCTTACCATTATGTTCTGCATTTTCTTTGCTTTCATCGGCGTCGCGCTCGGTCTCTACACTTTTAAGATTGCTATGGATAGCAATGCGAAGTACGGCCTTCTGGTGCTTTTTGGTATTGTGGTGAATAATGGCATTGTTCTGGTCGATCACATCAACAGATACCGAAAACAGGGACTTGTTCGCCGCGATGCCATTATCCGCGGTGGGCAAGATCGCTTGCGTCCGATTATGATGACTGCTACGACCACCATTATTGGCCTGATGCCACTGGTTATTCCAATGCTTTTCGGCCATGCCGAAGGCACAGCCCGCCGCTGGGGTCCCATCGGTTTGGTCGTGGTATCGGGATTGTCTATTTCAACCATTCTGACGCTTGTTCTCCTGCCCACGATGTATTCCCTGATGGATGATCTCTCCCAATTTGCCAAGCGCGTTGTCGCGGTGGCTCGTGCGCGATAGGGCCGCGGATGAAAAAAGTACCTTCTAAGACTACTGTTCTATCAAAAGTGACGCGGCGGTCGCTTGTAATCGGTCTGGTCATGGCAGCGTGGGTCAATTTTTGGCCTGTTTACGCGAGTCTGGTGCTGCATTCCACACGCGCTGACCACGCGCATTTGTCCGTGGCTTTGCTCATTCCGTATTTGTTTTTGCTGGTGGGCAATCTGTTTCTGGGACAGCGCAGTTTGTCGCCGTCTGAGCTGCTGGTCGTGTGTTGCATAGGCATAGTGGCTGCGTGTATGCAGGGTGAGTGGCTGTCGAATTATTTTCTCGAAGCGCTCACTATGCCGCACTATTTTGCGTCGGCAGAGAACCGATGGGGAGAATTGCTGTTGCCGCATTTGCCGGGGTGGGCTGTGGTAAATGATCGTGCGGCTGTGACGCATTTTTACGAGGGACTCCCGCCTGGGGAGGGGTTTCCGTGGCGTTTGTGGATTGCCCCGCTGTTCTGGTGGGGCACTTTTTTGGGTGCTATACTGGGTGTCAATCTCTGCTTGAGTGTGATTTTGCGAAAGCAGTGGATGGCGCACGAGCGGTTGGCTTTTCCCGTGGCGCGCGCGCTTTTGGAACTGACGGGTGTGTCTGGAACGCACGGCACGCTTTCATCTCTGGTGCGGTCGCGATTTTTTCTGGTGGGATTTGCAGTCACCTTTCTGATTATTTGCTGGTTTATGGTTACCTGGTTTTATGTGGCAGTGCCGCCGCCGCCCATTTTGAGTGGGAATTTTGCGTCTAAATTGTTGCCTCTTGCGCGGGGTTTTCCGCCTTTTCAGTTTCGGTTCAGTCTTTTGACACTGGTGTTTGGCTATTTTACGAATCTGGAAGTGCTGTTTTCAATCTGGTTTTTTTCTGTGCTGGCTATTGTGCAGGCAGGGGTGTTTAATCGCATTGGTCTGGAAGTGGGCAGTGTGGATCCGTGGGGGTCTTTTCACGCGGCGGTGGGGTGGCAGAGTTTTGGGGGGATGATCGTCTTTGTCGGCTGGGGTTTGTGGATTGCGCGGTCGCATTTGCGGGATGTTTTTCGCAAAGCGTTCTGGGGCGATGATCGCGTGGATGATACCGAGGAGTTGATGTCGTATCGGACCTCTGTGTGGATGATGCTGGGCTGTTCTGTATATCTTTTGTTGTGGTTGAAAAGCGCGGGTATGGCCTGGGGTCCCATTCTGGCATTTTATTTTGCCACGCTGGTCTTGTATTTGGGATTGGCGCGGATTATGGTGGAGAGCGGGCTTATTTTTTTGCGGGGACCGATCACGGCGCAGGCTTTTACCTGGCATTTGTTCGGCGTTTTGGGCATGGGACCGGGCAGTGCGGTGATTTTGACGCTGACCAATGCGTTTGCCTGCGATGCCAAGACGTTTGCGATGACGCCTATGGCGCATGTGCCGAGGTTGGGTATGGAAATAAATAGCAGGTTGCGCAAAGCGCTCGCGCCGGGTGTGATGTTGGGGGCGTTGATTGGGGCTGCGACGGCTGTGGGATTTATTTTGTATTACGGCTATTATGTGATGGGGAGTTACAATTTTGGGACTGTGAGTTTCAGGGGTATTGGGGCGCTGAATCTGGCGGGGTTTAACCAGCTCGCTGCGGGGCGCATTCAAGCCGGGACAATGGGTACGAGTTGGGATCGTATCGGTTTTTTGGGAATTGGCGCCGCATTTACGGGTTTGTTGTTTTTCTTGCGGTATCGGTTTCCGGGGTTTCCGCTTCATCCGATTGGGTTTACGATTTCAGCTTCTGCACCGCTTCGCAATACAACGCTGACGATTTTTCTTGTTTGGGCTTTGAAGACGATTGTGTTGCGGCTTGGCGGCCTGGAGCGCTATCGCAGGTTGACACCGCTTTTTCTGGGTATGATGGTCGCTTATATGGCGGGCACGGCAATCGGTGTTGTCGTGGATTGGATATGGTTCCACGGGCAGGGGCATATGATCCATGTTGCGTGGTGAGTGGGCTTACTTTGCTCTTATTAGCCGATATAAATTTGGAATTGTCTCCCGGTGGTCGCCCTGGATATAATAGCTTTCGCCGCCGTCGCGCACGGTGCGAACGAGGATGGTTTTGAAGGGGCGGTAGTAGTAGCGGGGGTCGGTTTTGGGGGCTTCGGTGTCGAGGTCGTCGCCGAGGGGGATGAGGTCGAAGACAGCCGTGGTAAATTTGGCGATGCTGCGACCTTCCTGGCGGGCGACATTGCGGGCCATGGCGAGGGCTTTGAGATAGACTTCAGGTCCCATGATGGCCGTGCCGATGTTGAGGAGGACGCCGCCTTCGAGGTGGGAGATGGATTCTGTGAAAATTAAGAAGTCGGTGTAGGTGCTCGCGCCAATCGCGGCACCGTCGCAGTTGGGGTGTTCGTGGACGATGTCATAACCGATGCTGACGTGTGTGGTGATGGGGATGTTGAGTCGGACTGCAGCGGCAAAAATGCTGATGTCTTTGTGTGGGTAATTGCTTTCGAGGATGTCGCGCCCAACGGCTTCGCCCAGTCCAATGCCTTTTTGCGCCGCTGTCTGGGCAATGAGGTTGAGGTCGCCTGTTTCTGTCCACAGTCCAAATTCTCCGGTGCGGATATATCTGCCCACGCTTTCGGTGGTTGCGCCGATGCGGGCAAATTCGTAGTCGTGAATGGCGCAGGCACCATTGCCCGCAATATGGGTGATGAGGCCGCGTTCCATCAGGTCGATGAGATAGCGCGCAGCGCCGGCGCGAATGACGTGGGCGCCGATCATGAAGATGACCGCGCGATTGTTTTGCCTGGCGTGTACTATTCGATCTGCGACGATGGGAAGGTTGGGGTTGTCAAAGGGAGGTATTGGCGCGTCGAGGTCGGGAATTTGATCGACAGAGAGGTCGTGTTCCCGCTGGTCGAGCGGGCGGAGTTTGAGTTTGGAGCGGTCGAAGGTTTTGTAGGGCATGTTTGGGATTTTTAGATGTATTGGTATTCTTTCATCGCGGGATGCAAAAATTCAAAATTATGGACGCCATCATCGGTTTTCCATCTGCCTACGGAATCGGGACGTACGATCACTTTGCCCAATGGAAATCCGAGGAATGCCTCTACTCGCGCAAATGTCTCTTCCTGATTTAATATCGCATCCTCAAATCGCACGGTGATACAGTGTTTGGGCACGGGCGTGGATTTCATGATTTCATACTGATATAACCAGGAAATCGCCCGCCGTTTGCGTATGTCATCTGTGTGCGGATATTGAATATCGAAATCGCTCAAATCATCTGTTTTATGCCCACTCAAAATACAATCGCGCGGGTCGCGCACCCAGTGAATGTATTTTGCATCGGGAAACATGCGCACGATCCACGGATAGACGAGTGTGGTCTCGGGTAATTTCCATCCGTAGTTCTCGTACCGATTTCTGGGGGGAAGCACGTCTTGCAAATAGGTTTCGACGAGGTGGATAAATTCGGGGTCGATGTCCATGGTGTGCAGGTCATCAAAATCCCACGATAATCCGCCATTCCATTTTACGTATTTTGCCATTACGCGGCACGCATCGTACAGCGCCTGGGGAGGCATTTTATCGCCCGATGCATTGATCAAGCGTCCCATGTACATACCGCTGGCATAGAGCGTGTGGGAGATCAAGCGCGTGCCCGAATGCCCACGTCCGATAACTGTGACTAACGACAATGTTTCCTCCTTATAAATTTTTTTCAAACTCGTTTTTTATGCGAATTTTGTCGGCTGCATTTCCAAAGCCCAGGCTGAACCATCCCTCATAGCCCATGGCGTTTAAGCGTTTGAAGAGCGCGGCAAAATCGATTGTGCCTTCTCCCGGTACCAGGTGTATTTCGCGATCGCCATTGTTATCATTTATGCGTACCTGGCCGATGTTATCTACGCCAAAGGTATCGAGAAATCCATCCCAGCCTTCGGGTACGAGATGTCCGTGCGCGACGTTGAAAGCCCACTTGAAGTGATCGGATTGAATGGCATCAAAAAACCATTGCGTCTCTTCAACATTGTGCGGCAAATAGTGAATTTCGGCGTGTTCGGGTTCCAGGTTGTGGTTTTCAAAATAGATCGCGACGTCGGTTTTTTCCGCTCGATGTACCAGCCGCTTCATGCGTTCTATGGCAGCATCTCGGCGCAGACCTGTATCACCAAAGTGATAGCCCCCATGGCCGACGATCCAGCCGCATCCCAACCGAACTGCGAGGTCAAAATTGGCGTTCACATAGTCATCGACTGCTTCGGATAAGATTGGGACATATTCGGCATTGTTAATGGCAGAAGAGGGATGTACGCCGATTTGCACTGCGTGTTTCTCGCACAAATCTCGAATGCGTTTTACGCGCGCATTGTCAAAAGAAGTTAGATTATTTGGGGGCATATCGGCCTGAAAGTCGATATAGCGAAATCCATTTTCTGCACCCCATACAATGCCTTCTTCAAGGGGTGTGGATTTGTCCATGTTGTATCCAAATCGTCCGCTCATTATTGTCTCCATAAAGTTGATTGTGACTATGGATGGATATCAATTGGCGTTCCATCTTTTACAGAAGCCCAAATTTCATCCATGGCTTCGTTTGATACGGCTATACATCCATCCGTCCAATCGCGTCCCAAGAACCAGTATCTATTCCACAGCGATGCCGATTTCCCCGTTGGGTATCCGTGAACCATGATAGCTCCGCCTGGGTTTACACCAAGGGAGTCTGCGCGTTGTTTGTCGGCTTTGTTTGGATAGGATATGTGTATAGATAGATAGTATTTGCTATTGGGATTGCGCCAGTCCAATATGTAGCGGCCTTCTGGCGTCCGCGAGTCGCCTTCTCTTACTTTATGACCCTCGGGCGATTTGCCCAGTGCAATTGGATATTGTTTGAGCACGCTGTCGCCCCGGCACAATTGCAACACGCGTTTTTTTTTGTACACGACTACGCGATCTACATTGGGTATTTGCTCACCCAAAACGGGTGTTAATAGAAGGAAGATGATAAATATCCCTATCAGTGCGGTGAATGGTTTCCGATGTAAAAAAATCATTACCCAATCAGTGCCTGGTACACGAGTGTCTTGAATTCAGCGCGAATGCGATAGTAATTTGCGGGCATAAATTGCGTGAGCAATAATCCGACGAGTTCTTCTTCATAATCGATCCAGAACGCTGTTGTTGCCGCGCCGCCCCAGCGGAATGTTCCCACACTGCCGGGACCGCCAGCGGCTGCATCGAGCAATATCGCGCCTCCCAATCCAAAACCTTCACCCGATAGATTTGTCAGTCCCAGAGAGATGGGCATCAGTTCGTCGGGCAAGTGGTTCATTGTCATCAGTTCGACGGTTTTGCGTCCCAATAGCCGTACGCCTTGAAACGCGCCCCCATTGAGCATCAGGTGGCAGAAGCGAATATAATCAGAGGCTGTGGAGACCAATCCGCCACCGCCGGAATAGAATTTTTGCGGACTGGAAAATTTGCTGGTTGCCGGGTCGTCAATTACTCGAATCCCACCTTCTTGTGCCGGGCCGTAATTTGTCGCAAACCGATGGCCCTGTCCTTCGCGCACCCAAAATTCCGTGTCTTCCATGCCCAGGGGATCTAAAATTCGCTCTCTGAAAAATGCATTAAGGGGCATGCCGGAAACAACTTCGACAAAATGCCCGAGTACGTCGGTCGATACGCTGTAGCGCCAGGCTGTACCCGGTTGATTCGCCAGCGGCAGTGTTGCCAGTGTTTGTACCATTTCCTTTGTCGAATGGTCTGGCCGATTAATTTTTGCCTCATTATACATTTGTTCGACGGGCGAATTGCCCATAAAGCCATAGGTCATCCCCGATGTGTGGGTCATCAAATGGCGAATTGTGATTTCTCGCTCCAGGTTCTCTGGGGGTATGCCTGTACCGGCGAAGACTTTTACATCATTCAATTCTGGAATATAATTCGATACGGGATCATCCAGTTGAAAGAGTCCCTCTTCAAAGAGCATCATGGCCGCGACAGTTGTGATCGGTTTGGTCATTGAATAAATCCGATAAATCGTATCGCGCGTTGTGGGTACTTTTGTGTCTTGTGTCCCGAAACATGAAAAATGCGCGATTTTGCCCTGCCGACAGACCATCGTTATAATGCTGACGAGTTTGCCTTCGTCGATATAGCGTTGCATCACGCGGTTGATGCGGTGCAGGCGCGTAGCCGATAGTCCCACATCTTCTGGTGCAACGGTGGGAAGCCCTGGATCACTGTTCAAGATTTACCCCTTTCGCTTAAAGTATGTTTCTCTCAATTCGCTGTCCCGTTCAGTCCATTCGCTGTCCCGTTCAGTCCATTTACCAGATCCGGTGGTATGGAGGCCACGTGAATCTGGGGCTGTCCGCTCAGGTCGGATGTGAACACCATCCACCGCATATCCGGAGTGGCGTAGGCGTGCGGATGCGCTTTTTTGACGAGAATTGAGGTGCGGGCGTCGCATACGACCGCATTTTTTCCCGTCTGGATGGATCCCAGTATGAGCTTGCCGGATCCCTGCCAGTCATCGGCAAAAAAGTACTGGCCGCACGGAGATGTCCCCAGGTGATTAAATCGGTACCCGCGCGAGACGCTCCGGGGCGGTGCCCCGGCTTTTACGCCCAGCAGATTGCCCTTTTCGGGGGTGTAGTCGCCTTCTGCAAAATACCATTCTTCGGGGCTGTGTAGCCCCCGGGCGTTTGGGGCACGGACTGTGAGCAAGATCTCGTTCGTTCCTGCAATCCAGGCTTCGTGTCCTACGATGCTGGGCGTATAAGGTTCCCCTACCTGCAACCGCGTCACCTTTCCGCTCGGGATGTCCAGGAGAAATTCTGTGGCACCCTGTTCTCCGAAAATTACCGCTCTGGTACCGTCGGGCAGTACTTTGCACCCCCGGTTGTGCTGTACCATAATTTGCTTGCCCCAGGTGGGCTCGAACTGGGTGTGGGGGTTGCAAATATCCGGATCGGTGTGGATGAGATCCCGCGTGCCGGTCTTCAAATCCAGCAGTTCGATCCCAAACATCTGGGGTTCCAGGCTGAGGGTGACGCCATAGGCGTAGTAGCGCTCGTCGGGAGACACTGTGTCCATCCCCCGGTGCTGAAAATCTTCGGGAAATTCGAAGATCACCTCCCATTCGCCCGTGGCGAGATCCACCCGCCGCAGTTCCAGGCATTTTCCCTCCTGTACGTGGCGGTAGTAAAAGATCCCGGTGTGGCTCATCCCCGGTGCCCGCAGTCCCTGCCCCACAACCTCACTCTTCCAGGTCCCGAATTCACAGATCACATATTCGTTGTAGTTAGAGCTGGATTTCGGATTTTGTCGTTCGTACACAAAAACCCGGGAGTCCGCCGAACAGTAGGGCTGTTCGCAGTAAATATTGGATTTTTCGAGTGGGTCGTCGGTGATCTGATAGACGACAGCGCCGCTTGCATCTTCCTCAAGTATTCTGGCCATAGCTGGTCTCCTTTTCTATCGTCCTCCTGGTTCTGGTGGCCAATGTTCTGTTATGGGTCAACCAGATTGTCGTTAATATAGTCCCAGTTGAAATCAAATCCCAGACCTGGTAGCTGAGGGAGGATGACATTGCCGTCATCATCCATGGGATCTACAATGGAATTCAAATAGGGGGGTGGGGTTTCGTAGTCGAAGTCGGGACGCAAGAGGCCGCGTTCATAGTATTCACAAGTTGCTTCTGTTGTTGCGCCCAGGATTTGCATGTTTGCCCATCCGCCATAGTGCATTTCACACTGAATGCCGAAGGCCTGTGCTATGTTGACCATTTTGTAGCATCCCGTGATGCCGCCATAGTTTTGATCGATGCGCAGCATGTCAGATGCGCCCTGGAGTACCCATTCGGCGCGTGTAAAGACGCCGCCGGGAATGTGTTCTGGCGAGAGTATGGCGATGTCCAGTTCGCGGGTCAATCGTCGGTATGCTTCTGTTCGCGTTTCGATCATGGGATGTTCCAGCCAGTAGTAATTCAGTTTTTCCAGTTCGCGACCGACCCACAGCGATTGCTCTAAAGTGTAAACGCCAAAGGGGTCTAACATCAAGACCATGTCGTCGCCGACGGCTTCGCGCACGGCTTTGCATACTTCTATGTCTTCTTTGGGAAATCCGGGTACCTGTGGGGCAGGTTCCCAGGTGTGTGGGTTCCAGCAGATGTACGCGTGAACTTTGTATGCTTTGTATCCCTGTTTTTTGCATTCGAGTGCATGTTCGGCATAGTCTTCGGGTTTGCCGATGTTTGGATAGGTGCTGGCATAAGCTTTTACTTTGTCGCGCGCACCGCCGAGGATCTTGTGTACGGGCAGGTCAACCATTCTGCCCAGCAGGTCCCAAAGGGCGCAATCGACTGCGCCCATCACGTGCTCTGGCAAACTGTGACCGAAGGTGACCAACTGGTCCATCCAGTTCCAGATTTTTTCACGCGCTAAGGGATCTTCACCGATCAACAGGCGCTTGATCGGGCCTTCGAGATATCGGCGGTCGCCACCGACCATATATCCTTCAAGCCCTTCATCTGTAGCGATTTTGAAGATCGAGCTTGCCGATTCTTTTTGCTCTTCTCCCCAGATGCCGTAGCCCCACTTACTCGGTCGAGACCTGCCGCCTGGCACTCGGAATGTGATGACTTCGATGTCTGTAATTTTCATGGGGTCCTCAATTCAAAAGACGGAAAGGAATACAGATTACTCGCGATGTTTCAAATTAGCTTCTTATACGGAAAAATCAAGCCCTAAGAAAAAAAGGCTTACAAGAATTCTTGCAAGCCTTTTTTAAGTTTATGGTGGGCGATACTGGATTCGAACCAGTGACCTCCTGCTTGTAAGGCAGGCGCTCTAACCAACTGAGCTAACCGCCCGGATAATGTTTAAACCTATCTCACATCGGTTGATGGCTCATCTTTTTTATTGCCACTGAGCAGGGCTATTGGGATCAATACGCAGTAACCGAGTACGAGCAGCAGCGGGGCAAGCGTGAGCGACATAAAGCCATCGACTGGCGGTAGCGAAAGAAAAACATAGCCCAGTGCAATGGTGGCAAGCCCGAGCCCAAATAGCCACATATTCCGTTCTGAATAGGGCAACTTTGGCCGGGGTTTGGGGGTGTGGCGTTGTCGCGCTCGGCGAGGAGGCATAATAGAATTCCTATCGACGTTCTGTAATGCGGGCAGCACGACCGCGCAGATCGCGCAGGTAAAAAATTTTCGATCGCCGCACTTTACCGCGACGCAGTACTTCAATTTTGGCTATGCGAGGCGTGTGCAGTGGAAAGATGCGCTCTACCCCAACGCCACCCGTGCTAATTTTTCGAACTGTAAATGTCGCGTGAATACCCGGTCCCCGGCGCTGGATGACCACACCCTCAAAGAGCTGGATGCGTTCTTTTTCCCCTTCTACCACGCGGACATGTACGCGCACGGTATCGCCAGCTTCAAACGCGGGTATATCATCGCGCAGTTGTGCTTCGGAAACAGATTTCAAAATGGCATCCATGATTTACATACTCCTGAAAAAAATTAAAGTTCAATACGAATCAACGAATCAACGAATCAACGAATCGAAGCTCGTAGTGATTTTGGGTGGTTGGGCGGGGTTCGTCTATTCGTCTATTCGTCTATTCCAACAAATCGGGGCGTCGCTCAAGCGTGCGTTGTCGCGCGTTGTCTCGCCGCCATTGGGCGACTTTTTTGTGATCTCCGCTAAGTAACGCCTCTGGCACGGTTAAGCCTTCAAATTCACGAGGTCGCGTGTACCACGCACAATCCAACAGGCCATTTTGAAACGAGTCTTCAAGTGCCGACTCGGCATTGCCAATGGCGCCGGGAATTAACCGGATCAATGCATCAATCAAAATGAGGGCGGGCAATTCGCCGCCGCTGAGCACGTAATCACCAATTGAAATTTCATCATCGACATAGTTTTCGCGGACGCGCTCATCAATGCCGCGATAGTGTCCGCACAACAATACGAGATGGTCTGACAAAGACAATTCATTGGCCACAGATTGCGTAAATAGCCGTCCTTGAGGCGTGAGAAAAATCACGCGGCCACCTGTGGGGAGTGCTTCTATCGCGCGTGCAATGGGTTCGGGTTTGAAGATCATCCCCGCACCGCCGCCATAAGGCGTATCGTCGATTGTTTTGTGTTTGTCGTCTGCGTGGTCTCGAAGGTCGTGCGCCAAAATGTCGATCAATCCCGCATCAATGGCGCGTCGCGGGATACTGTATTTCAGCACATCCCGAATCAGATCGGGAAAAATTGTGATTACGTCTATTCGCATCACAGATGGTCGTCCTACAAAAGCCCTTCGATTTCCTGCACGATAATTTTTCCGGCTTTTTGATCCACGTGGACAATCTCGCGTACGGCTGGGATCAATACGTCTTCGCCGTTGCGATCTACCACATACACATCGTTGGCCGGATACGACAGGACTTCTACGACATGTCCCACCATGGTGCCCGATGCTGTTTCAACTGGTAGTCCCTCGAGTTCAAAAACGTAAAACGAATCGTCGGGTAAGGGATGCACAGCATCGCGGGGTACCAAAATAAAGTGTTCGCGCAATCGTCCCACATGTTCAGGGGTGTCAATGTCTTGAAATTTGATTGCCAGGCGCGAACCATAAGCGCGTACATAAGCCACGTTTAATGCAGAATATGTGCCATCGGGCGCTTCAACGCGCACAGAGTCCAAGTCGTCAAATCGTTGTGGAAAATCGGTCAGCGGTAGCAAAAAAGCTTCACCCCGAATGCCCCGGGGTTTCATGATTTTGCCAATCGTGACAAAATCCGGCTCCAAGACTCATTCCTCAGATGGGGCGTCTGACTCAGCATCCTCAGGTTGCGCGTCTTCATTCTGATCTTGTTTGAGCAGACCCTTTTGGCGAAATAAACTGCGCACTGTATCGGATGGCTGTGCGCCCACGCCCAACCAATACCTTATGCGGTCTTCTTTTAATTCGATAATCTGGGGATCTTTTGTCGGATTATAATGCCCCAAAACCTCGATGAACCGTCCGTCGCGAGGTGAGGAGGCCTCGGCCGCTACCACGCGGAAGAACGGCGCTTTTTTTGCGCCCATACGACGTAAGCGAAGTCGAACCAAATCAAACTCCTTTGTGTTATCCGAACATCGGAATTGCCATTTTGCCCTGTTTTTCCATACGGGACATGCGTTTCATCATTTTTTGCATCATGTTGAATTGCTTGAGCAATTTGTTGACATCTTGAATACTGCGCCCGCTGCCATTTGCAATGCGTTTGCGCCTGCTGCCATTAATAATATGCGGTTTGTCGCGTTCTGCTGGGGTCATTGAATAGATGATTGCCTCAATATGCGTGAAGGCCTTTTCATCCACCTGCAAGTCCGGCATGGACTTGCTTACTCCGGGAATCATTTTCATCAGTTGATCTAAGGGGCCCATCTGCCTGATTTGCGCCATTTGCTCGAGGAAATCGTCAAATGTGAACGATGCCGAGCGAAGCTTTTGCTCGACTTTTTTCGCCTGTTCATCGTCAATGGACGCCTGTGCTTTTTCCACCAGTGTAACCACATCGCCCATGCCCAAAATGCGAGAGGCCATGCGGTCGGGATGAAATACTTCCAGGCCATCGACTTTTTCGCTGACGCCGATGTATTTAATCGGGACGCCGGCAACCTCGCGGATGGATAAAGCTGCGCCGCCGCGGGTGTCGCTGTCCATGCGCGTGAGTACTACACCCGAAAAATTGAGTTTTTCGTAAAAGGCCGAGGCTGACGATACGGCATCTTGCCCGGTCATGGCGTCGCACACAAACAGAATTTCTGAGGGCGATACGGCTTCGCGGATGCGAAATACCTCATCCATGCGCTCGTCATCCACGTGTAGCCGACCCGCTGTATCGAGTATCACGACATCGCGATTTTCATTTTTCGCCCGATCCATCGCTTGCGTGCAAATATCGACCGGATCGGTGCCTTCTGGCGCCCGGTGTACGGGCACGCCCACTTGCTCGGCGAGCACGCAAAGTTGATCAATTGCTGCGGGACGATAAATATCAGCCGCCACGAGCAAGGGTTTTTTGTTTTCCGATGCCAATAGTCGGGCCAATTTTGCTGAGGCTGTCGTTTTACCCGATCCCTGGAGCCCAACCATCATTATTGCTGAGGGTGGCGATTCCGCAAATTGCAATGCGGCATTTTGATTGCCCATCAACGCGATCAATTCGTCGTGGACAACTTTTACAACTTGTTGCCCGGGCGTGATGCTTTTGAGCACTTCCTGACCTATTGCGCGTTCTTTGATCCGCGCAATAAAAGAGCGGGCAACTTTGTAGTTGACATCTGCCTCGAGCAATGCCCGGCGCACCTCTCGCATGGCGTCGTCGATGTTCGCCTCGCTCAATCGACCGCGGCTGCGAAGTTGCTTAAATACGCCATTGAGGCGCTCTGTCAACATTTCAAACATGAAAAACCCTTAAAAATGGCGGGGCAAGACGGAGAAATATAGAAGATTCGCCGATTTTATGCAAGAAATAAGCGGACGAAAATCCCTATCCCATTGCCGCCTGGCGAATGGCCTGTACGTTTTTTGCAATGGCCCCGTCGCGAAATACCGCTGAACCCGCTACGAGCACTTGTACGCCCGCTTCGACCACCTGATGTGCGTTTTCTACGCCAATGCCACCGTCAATTTCTATTTCGACGTCCAATTCCTGCCGCACGATTTCGGCTTTTAATGCCCGCACCCGATCGAGAGACGCCGGCATAAATGACTGGCCACCAAAGCCAGGTTCGACCGACATAATGAGTGCGAGGTCCAGGCTGGGTAACAGAGGAAATAACGCCTCGATTTCCGTGCCCGGGCGCAGGGTAGCACCGGCTTTCATATTGGCTTTTCGGATGCGATCCAACAGTGGGGGTACATCTTCTTCGATTTCGACATGAACGGTCAAAATATCTGTGCCTGCGTCGGCAAAATCTTGCAAATATTTACCGGGTTCAGATATCATGAGATGCACGTCCAGCACCAGGTCTGTTGTTTTGCGAATGGCTTCGACGACCAGCGCTCCAAAGGTGATATTGGGCACAAAATGCCCGTCCATAATATCCAGATGGATATATTCGGCACCGGCCTCTTCGACCAGGCGCACCTGATTTTCGAGCGTGCGGAAATCGGCAGAGAGAAATGATGGGGCGATTTTTACCATTTTAACCTCAAATAAAATTTCTCACAGCTTACTCACAATCAATAGCACAGGAGACCCGCGTTTTATTGGCGTGCCCGATTCTGGCTCCTGGCGGATTACGATGTCGGGTTCATAAGCAGTGCTAAATTCGTATCGGATATTATTGGGTTGCAGACCGAGCGATAATAACAGACGCCGGGCTTCGTCTAATTTTAGCTCGGTAACCCGGGGCATATTGACAAATGCGCGAGGCGGACCCGTGCTTACAATCAGTTCGACCTGCGTCCCCTGGGCGACTTTTTCGCCAGCTTTGGGTTTGTGGTCGATAATATTGCCTTCTTTTATTTCTGAAGATGATATTTCGGTGATTTTACCGACGGTCAAATCCGCCTGTGTAATCCACAATTGAGCCTGTCGCAGAGGGCGGTTGCGAAGATCGGGTACGACGTGGAGACGCTGCCCCAAACTCGGCGCAATATAGACCGTGCGATTGGGTTTTACGTGCGAGAGGGCAGACGGATTTTGCCACACAATTTGTCCTGCAGGCACAGAAGTATCCCAGCGCGGTTCTCGCTCTTTCATGCGCAGGCCCTTGTTTTGCAATTGCGCCTGCGCCTGTGAAGGGGTAAGCCCGATGAGGTCGGGAACGGCGACTTCTACGCCTTGCCGCACATAGATCGGCATTGCAATTTGATCGATTACAATCAATCCGATTATTGCCGTAAATATGGCACACGCACCCAAAAGAGCGATTTCGCGCAAAATTTTCAAGGCCAAATTCATGATTCCAAAATAGCCGAAGGCCCAAATCCTGTCAAGCGCGGATACCTTAGTAATGCTCGTAGATTACCGAAGCGCGGTGCGTGATTCCCAGTACTGTATGCCATACTGCGGCATAGTCAATCGCAAAGCCATTTTTTCGCAGGCCAAACCCCGCGCTCAATCTTTCCGGGCGGCTACCTGCTCCTGTGCGTAGCACCAGTTGGGGGTGGATATGATACATTATCCCAATGCCCGCACCTGTGGGAAAATTCGCTTCTTTCTGTATATCTGCCACCAGCGCGACTCTCGGCATGGCGACAATGCCCATTCCCACGGTGCCACCCTGTCCCAAAAGCGATGTGTGACTGCCACCTGCATTCCAGATTGTTGCGCCCAGAAAGACGCCTTCGCGTATCTGCAATTTTATTCCCGCATCGAATACCACCCAGTGTTGTGTGGGTATTCCCGCTGTGCTCAGTTGCAAGGCGCGTATGCCGAGTCCCAGGCTCAGTTTTGGATATATGCGCAGTCCATAAATGAGACCAAATACCTGCTCTTTGTATAGCGCGAACCCAAATCCCGTATATCTCGCGCCCAGGCCGTGGCGGCCAATCCGCAGGCCAGCACTGAACGCATGGGTTGCCAGTTCGGCTATTCCAAAGGGCCGATCATACGTGCCAAACAAGCTTATTCGCTTGCCCCAGGCCAATGCCGCGGGATTCCAAAATGCGCCTGCAGCACCGGTTGCGAGTGCCACGCCCGCATCGCCAGCACCTGAGGTATGGGCACCAATGGGTTGAAATTCAAAGGCTGTGTGAGCAGATGAAGGGAGGAGTGTGAAAAGTACAATCTGGCAATACTTTGTTCGCAGAATGCGGAATAGCGGACTGAGAAATAGTTGATCTGGCATGTGAGACCACGTATGGAATGGGTTAGGGGTGCGTGTTTTTCGCAGTCTATCTGCAAATGACATGCCAGATACCTATCTTTTTTTTAACATGTTGATATTACACGCCAAGTCTGTTTATTTTCGATCAGTACAGGCGGGTCCCTGTCGCCTGTTATGCGACAGAATATTTCAATCTGTCGCTCGTTATGAGACAAAAAGTTCTCTTTATCGAAGGAGTAAAACGCGATGTCATGAGGAAATCCTTTTGAGGTTGAGCAATGGGAAGGATAAACGACAGTTCGTTTCGCGTTTGATTTTTTAACAAAAAGACCGATATTTTGTCTGTCCTATTTTTACCAATCTTCACCTGGGAGAGAAGGTTATGGCTTATTTTACCGATGAAGAAAAATTGCATTTCAAAGAGCAAGGGTATGTTGTCAAAAGCGATGTCGTGCCGATGCACTTGATCGATAAGGCGGTGGATGTGTTGTGGGAGGAGATCGAGGCAGATCGCGATGATCCCGAGACGTGGATCAATGCAGGACCGAAGGGAAATTTGAAATGCAGCAACCATCCCGATGTGCGAGCGACGTTGACGGAGACCCCGATTCAGGATATGTGCGAAGAGATGGTGGGTAAAGGGACCCTGGCAGTGTCGAATTACACATTTGCCAAGATGATTTATCCCGAGGGACACGACAATTGGACGCCGGCCAGGCAGATGCATCTGGATGGCTATACGTGTGAAGGCGTGGTGGATACTTTTGCGATTGCGGTGACGGTGAATATCAATCACGTCAAGCCGCGCTCGGGTGGGTTTTCGATCTGGCCGGGTGCGCACAAGCGGGCTTATGAGTATTTTAAGACGCACAGTCTGGTGAATGGGTTAGATGCATTTCGCAATGCGCAGGGGGAGTATTACGACCTTCCCACGCCGGTTGATGTTACAGGACCGCCAGGCACGGTGACGTTCTGGCATCATTTGATGTTGCACAGCCCGGGGGTAAATTGTGGGCGAGATATTCGCATGGCATTTGTGAGTCGATTTCGGCGGAGGGATAATAACGATATGCGCTTTGAGACGCCGGATGATATGTGGGAATATTGGGATGGATTATAGGCGGATTCAGCGTTGATATACCGAAGGATAGGATGGCGAGTAAAAACCAACAAATAAAAAAGCGCAGATCGCGCAGAAAGCGGCCGAGTCCAATGTCGGCTGTGTGGTCGCTGCTGCCCGCGTGTATGCTTAAAGATGGCATGGAGATTGCGCGGCAGTTGCGGCAAATACAGCGGCAAAAGCGACGCGATACGGGACGGTTGGAGAATCTGAAGGTGCAGGCGGAGCGGTCGGCGGCGTTGCGGAAAGACCGGGAGGAGAATCCGCTACACCTGACGTATCCAGAGGCGTTGCCGATTACAGCGCGGAAGGATGAGATTGTCAGGGCGATTCGAGAACATCCGGTGGTGATTGTGGCGGGTGAGACGGGATCGGGGAAGACGACGCAGTTGCCCAAGATGTGTTTGGAGGCTGGCCGCGGTGTGGCGGCGAAAATTGCGTGTACTCAACCCAGGCGCGTGGCGGCGCTATCGGTATCGCGGCGCATTGCAGAGGAGTTAAATGTCGCGTGGGGTGCCGAGGTGGGGTGCAAAATTCGGTTTAAGGATGAGACGGCACCCGAGACGCGGATCAAGATGATGACGGATGGGATGTTGCTCGCGGAGATTCAGGGCGATCCGAATTTGTATGAGTACGATACGATTATTATTGATGAGGCGCACGAGCGCAGTTTGAATATCGATTTTTTACTGGGGTATTTGCGTCTGTTGCAAAAGCGCCGCCCCGAGTTGCGGATCGTGATTACATCGGCGACGATTGATACGGAGGCGTTTTCAAAGGCGTTTGACAATGCGCCTATTATTGAAGTGTCCGGGCGGATGTATCCGGTGGATGTGCAATACTTGCCTATAGAAGATCTCGCTGGAGAGACGTATATCGATGCGGCGGTGACCGCGGTGGATATGGTGGTTGATGCGGGACGAGGCGATATTCTGGTCTTTATGCCTACGGAGAAGGATATCCACGAGACGCGCAGGCGTTTGGAGGGGCGACATTTCCGCTTTACAGAAATTCTGCCGCTGTTTGGGCGGTTGACAGCGGGCGATCAGCAGAAGGTGTTTTACACGCAGAGGTATCGGCGCATTGTGGTGGCGACAAATATTGCGGAGACGTCGATTACGATTCCGGGTATTCGATATGTGATCGATACGGGGCTGGCGCGAATCAGCCGGCACAATCCGCGCAATCAGACGCATCGGCTACCGGTGGAGGAGATTTCTCAAAGCAGTGCCAGGCAGCGGGCAGGGCGGTGTGGGCGCGTGCAAAATGGGGTGTGTATTCGCCTGTACGATGAGAAGAGTTTTCTCGCGCGGCCAGAGTACACGCAGCCCGAGATTCAGCGGTCGGATTTGGCTGAGGTCATTTTGAGGATGATTGCGCTGCGGCTGGGCGATGTCGAGACGTTTCCATTTATTGATCCCCCCCGTTCTCAGGCGATTCAGGGGGGATTTAATGTGTTGAGGGCGCTGGACGCGATTGATGATCGCAAGCGTTTGACGCCGCTGGGACGCGATATGGCGCGTTTGCCGCTTGCGCCGACGGTATCGCGGATGATTTTGCAAGCGCAAAAAGAACGCGCTTTGCGCGAGGTGCTGGTTATTGCGTCGGCAATCAGCATTCAGGACCCGCGCGTGCGTCCGCTCGAGCAAGAGAAGGCCGCAGACCAGGAGCACAAGCGGTTTGTAGATGGAGAGTCGGATTTTATCGCGTTGCTGAATATCTGGAAGGCGTATCACGATACGTTTGAGAAATTGAGAACGCAGAGCCAGATGCGGAAGTTTTGCAAGCAGCATTTTTTGTCTTTTAATCGCATGCGCGAATGGCGCGATATTTATATGCAGATTCGGCACACTCTGCGCGAGATGGGTGCTTTTCGGATGAATCGGGACGATGCGGGATACGATGCGATTCACCGGTCGGTGGTGAGTGGGTTGTTGGGCAATGTGGCGCAAAAGAAGGAAGACAATATGTATCGCGCAGCGCGCGGGCGCGATGTGATGTTGTTTCCCGGGTCTGGTCTGTTTCAACGGAGAGAGGGAGGGGAGGATGATAAAAAGAGTACGCCCGGTTGGGTTGTGGCTGCGGAGGTGGTGGAGACGTCGCGTTTGTTTGCGCGCACCGTGGCTCGCATACAGCCGTCGTGGCTGGCGGAATTGGGCGGACATTTGTGCCGGGCATCGTATAAGGAGCCGTTTTACAGTATGCGGTCGGGGCGGGTGCTGGCGACCGAGACATTGACGCTGCACGGTTTGCAGGTGGGGCAAAAGCGCGTGGGGTATGGACGCATAGATGCCAGTGCTGCGACGGAGATTTTTATCCGCGAGGCTCTGGTGAATGATGAGGTGGCGTTGCCATATCCATTTGTGGCTCAGAATCGGGATTTGCGCGCGCGCGTAGAAACCTGGCAGATGCAACAGCGGTTGATGCAATTTCTGGATCTGGACGAGGCTGCGTATCGGTTTTATGCCGAGCGATTGGAGAATGTGTCTTCTACGCACGATTTGAATCGTCTGATTAAGAGGAAGGGCACGGATTTTTTGCTGATGTCCGAAAAGCATCTGGCGGGCGAGCAGGTGGATTTTGATCGGGATGCGTTTCCCAATTTTTTGGAGGTGGATGGCGAAGAGGTGCCGCTTTCTTATGCGTATCGGCCCGGACAGGATCGGGATGGCGTGACGTTACAACTGCCGTACAAGATGGTGCATTTTGTACAGCCCGAGGTGCTGGACTGGCTGGTGCCGGGGTTGTTGGAAGAGAAGATTACGCATTTGTTGCGCGGGCTTCCAAAAAGTATTCGCAAGCGGTTTGTCCCCGTGCCGGATAAGGCGCGAGAGATTGCTGCGGCGTTACAGCCGACGCACGGCGCGTTTTTGGATTCGCTGTCTGCCCATATTTTGAGCCATTACGGTATTGAGATTTCTCAAAGCGATTGGAATGTGCGCGATTTGCCGGAACATTTGCAGATGCGCGTGGAAGTTCAAGACGAGAAAGAGCAGGCGATTGTGGCTGCGCGGGATTTGCGCGTTTTGCGCGAGCAGTTAGATGCGCGCGAAGAAGATGTGCAATCCGATGCGTGGAGGCGGGCGCAAAAGCAGGTGGCGCGCCGAGATGTGACGGGGCAGACGATAGGTGAATTGCCCGAGCGCATAGAGGTGATGCAAGCCGGTGGGATGCCGGTGTTTGGCTATGTGGGGTTGAAGCGCGAGGGAGATCGCGTGGATGTGTGTTTGTTTAAGCGTGCGGAGGAGGCAGAACGCGAGACCCAGGCGGGTTGGATGCGGTTGTGCGAGCGCGAAATGCGGGATGAGATGCGGGCGTTGAAGCGGTCTTTGGGCGATTTGGCGCAGTTTGAGGGGGGGCGCGAGGCTTTGCGGGAGGGTGCGTACGCAAATTTAATGGCGCATCTGTTCACGCGCGACGCGGCGTTTCCCATAACGCGCCAGCGCTTTGATTCGCGCGTTCAACAGGCGCGGTTGTATTTGCAGCATCTGGCGCCGCAATTGATTCAGGCGATGGAATCGCTGTTTGAAACGCATCGAGAAATTCGCCTGTTGCGCGGTGGATATCCCGGGGTGGAGGCCGATCTCGCGCGTTTGATGCCGCCGGATTTTTTGCGACAAACGCCTTATGATCAGGTGTTGCATTTGGGTCGGTTTTTGAAGGCGATTGTGATACGGGCCGAACGCGCGATGCTCGATCCGATGAAGGACCGACAAAAGGCCGAGCAGGTTCAGCCTTTTCAAGACGCGGTGGATGAATTGATGGATCCGGAATTGACGGGTGCGAAGCGCGATGCAGTGCAGGCGCTGCGGTGGATGGTCGAGGAGTTTCGGGTGTCGGTTTTTGCACAGGAACTCGGTACGGCGCAAAAGGTGTCGCCAAAGCGGTTGTACGATAAATTGGAGCAGGTGAGAGGGATGGTGTAGAGGTTTTTATGACGCTTAACTTTTTTAAACCCTTTGCGGAGTATGTCTATCCCCACCGATGGAAGATTTTCTGGGGATTGATGCTGTTGCTGGGTACGCAAGTGGTTCAGGCGCTCGTTCCGTTGTTGATGAAATGGGCGATTGATACGGCTAAAGCGGGGCTGGATGCCGGGGATCTTACGGGCGATGTGGTCGATACAATCACGGGCAGCCCGATGGGCGATTTGCAGATGTATGGGGCACTCATGGTCGTGCTCGGTATCGCGCAATGGGGCATGTCCTTTGGGATGCGCTGGTTTATTGCCAGTGCTTCCCGTTTTATAGAGCGCGATATTCGCACGATTTATGTGCGGCATATTGTGCGGCTACCGCTGAGTTTTTTTCATGCGCAGCGCGTGGGCGATTTAATGGCGCGGGCGACCAATGATGTGGAAGCGATTCAGCGGTTTTTCTATTTTGCGTATCGCCTGTCGCTACAGGCGGTTTTGAGTTTTGTGCTCAGTCTCATTTTGATGTGCATCATTGACTGGCAGTTGGCTCTTTTGGCGCTGGCTCCTATGCCCGTGATGGCTTTTTGTGCGCGGTGGGTCGGGCAAAAGGTGCGCGTGGGCTACCGACGGGTTCAGGAACAATTTGCCGCCGTTAGTTCAAAAATTCAGGAAAATTTGACGGGTATGCGAATGGTCAAAGCCTTTGCTATGCGCCCGCTTGAGATTGTGGATTTCGGGATTCTCAATGAGGAATACGTCACGCGCAACCGCCATTTGATTAAGATCCGCAGTCTGTATTATCCGTTCACGTTTTTGTTGAGCGGTGTTTCTATGATTGTGATTTTGTGGCTGGGCGGTCTGCGGGTGATTGAGGGGAGTTTGAGCCTGGGGGCATTTGTGGCGTTCAATGCGTATTTGCTGCGGATGAGTCGCCCGATGTCGATGCTGGGGCGCATTGTCGATGAGTATCAACGCGCTGTGGCTTCGCTGAGGCGTATTGAAGAGGTTTTGAAAGTATCGCCGCAACCCGATGTGGCGGGTGGTACAACAGATGGCATCACGGGGGAGATTGAGTTTCGCAATGCGAGTTTTTCTTACAATGGTCAACGCGTGCTCAAAGATATCAATCTTCGGATTCCAGCGGGGAGTACGCTTGCCGTGGTGGGGCGCGTGGGTTCGGGAAAATCCACGCTGGCGCGGTTGATCCCCCGGTTGATCCAGGCAGATGAAGGGCGGGTTTTGGTCGATGGCAAGCCGGTGGAAGATATACCGCTTCAGACCATTCGTGATGCGACCGGGTATGTGCCGCAGGACGCATTTTTGTTTTCGGATACGATTCGGGAAAATGTGGCTTTGGGCACGCGGGCAGAGGGCGATGTTGCGCGCGCGACCGAGATTTCGCAATTGGCTCCGGATTTGCACCTTTTTCCCGATGAGTTAGAGACGATTGTGGGAGAGCGCGGGGTCACGCTTTCGGGGGGACAAAAGCAGCGCACAGCTATTGCGCGCGCGGTGATTCGAGAGCCGCAGATTCTGATTATGGACGATGCATTGGCCAGTGTGGATACGCGGACTGAGGAAGAGATTCTCAAACATTTGCGCGATATTATGGCTTCGCGCACGACGATTTTGATTGCCCATCGCATTTCAACTGTGAAAGATGCCGACCATATTATTGTGCTGGATGAGGGGCGCATTGTAGAGCAGGGGTCACACGATGAATTGGTTGAGTACGATGGGATTTATGCGGATATGTTTCGACGCCAGCATCTGGCTCGGGAATTGGAAATATTGTAATGGAAGAAGAGGAAATTGGTCATAAGGGTTTTGATCTGCGTTTGATGGCGCGGTTGATGAACTTTCTCAGGCCCTACAAGTGGTGGGTTGTTCTCACGTTTGTGCTCATCATTGTCGCAGCGGTTGTGCGGCAGGCCGGGCCTTATTTGACCAAGATTGCGGTGGATGATTATATCGTGCCGGGAGATGCGGATGGGTTGACCTATCTGGTCATGCTCTATATTGGTCTGCTTGTCGCGCAATTTGGTGTGGGGTATTGCCAGAGTTGGACGACCAATATGATCGGGCAGTGGGCTATGCACGATGTGCGTTTGCAGATTTTTATGCATTTGCAGCGGTTGCCCATGCGTTTTTTCGACCGCACGCCTGTGGGCCGTTTGATGGCGCGCAATACAAATGATGTGGATGCCCTCAACGAGTTGTTTACCGATGGCATTGTGTCGATGATTAGCGATATTTTTACGATTATCACGATTCTCGCATACATTTTTTATATGGATGTCACGCTCGGCTTGTTGATCTGTCTCGCATTGCCGGTGGCTTTTGTCGCAACCGTGTGGCTGCAGAATAAGACCTTTTTTGCGTATCGCGTTGCGCGCACGCTGTTCGCGCGATTTAGTTCATCGCTGCAGGAGACTGTGTCCGGGATGGAGGTGGTGCAGTTATTCGGTTGTGAAGATCGCTGTGTGAAGCGGTTTGAAGATCCGAATAAGGAGTATCTGGATGCGCGGCTAAAGAGTTCGTTTTATCATGCGGTCTATTTTCCGATTATGGAGTTGGGCGGTGTTTTGTTGTCCGCACTGGTGTTGTGGTATGGCGGCGCGCGGGTGCTGGATGGGGAAATTCAGTGGGGCGTGCTCGTGGCGATGTTGCAATATGTTCCGCGGTTTTTTATGCCTCTCCGCGATATTGCCGATCGTTTTACCGTGCTTCAGGTTGCTATGGCGTCTTCAGAGCGCATTTTTGAGTTGCTGGATACGAAGCCAGAATCACTTGGCGGTAGTGTAAGCGCCGATCACTTGAAGGGCGAGATCGCGTTTCAAAATGTCTGGTTTGCGTACAACGAAGGCGAGTGGGTGCTGCGCGATGTGTCTTTTCGCGTTGCGCCGGGGCAGAGTTTGGCATTGGTCGGGGCGACGGGCGCGGGTAAGAGTACTGTGATTAGTCTGGTGTGCCGGTTCTACGATATTCAGCGGGGTGCGATTCTGGTAGATGGTGTCGATATTCGCGAGTGGGATGTCGAGGCGCTTCGCAGACGCATTGGGGTCGTGCAACAGGATGTTTTTCTTTTTGCTGGCGATATTGAAGCCAATATCAGTTTGGGACATCCGCGCATTAGCCGCCAGGAGGTCGAGCAAGCCGCGCGCGATGTCAATGCAGACCGGTTTATCGACAAGTTGCCCGCTACCTATGAGCACGAGGTGCTGGAGCGGGGTAGTTCGCTTTCGGTTGGTCAGCGTCAGTTGATATCTTTTGCGCGTACGCTGGCTTCTGGTCCAGATATTCTCATTCTGGATGAGGCGACGGCGAATGTGGATACGGAGACCGAGATGTGGATTCAGGATGCGGTGGCAAAATTGATGCGGTCGCGGACTTCGATTGCGATTGCACACCGTCTTTCTACCATTCGAAATGCGGATAATATTCTGGTGATGCACCGCGGGCAAATCCGCGAGGAAGGCGACCACGATACGCTGCTCAAGCAGAATGGGATCTATGCCCGGCTTTATCAGTTGCAGTATCAAGAGGAGTAGGGGACCGTCTGTTCTTTATTTTCAAGGAGGTGTAATATGTTGTTCGGAGAAGGCGATTATCGGTACGAGGAAGTCGAGGGGTGGGCGAAGTTGCCCGAGGGGTGGGTGTTTACGCAGGTGTCGGATGCTGCGGTGGATTCACAGGGCCGCATTTACGCATTTACGCGCGGGATTCATCCCGTGGTTGTGTTTGATAAGGATGGCAATTTTATTACGTCGTGGGGTTATGGCGATTTTGGTATTTCGCCGAATTTGATCAGTCAATCACACGGCATTTTTATCGATCCGGACGATAAGGTGTTTTTGACGGATTCGTATCAGCATATTGTCAGGCGCTATACCCGGTTGGGCGAGTTGGAACGCGAATGGGGTACCCGCGGGGTTCCCGGTCCGACGTTTCACCGCAGGGAATACAATATGCCAACGGGTGTTGCTTACGCGCCAGATGGCAATTCGTTTTACGTGTCGGATGGGTATGGCAGCCGGTGTGTTCACAAGTATTCGCGCGAGGGCGAGCATCTCGCGGTGTGGGGCGAAGGGGGGAGTGGACCGGGGCAGTTTGCATTGGTGCACAATATCGGGTGCGATAAGACCGGGCGGGTTCTGGTGTGCGACCGGGAGAATAGCCGCATTCAGATTTTTGATCCAGATGGCAAGTTTATGGAGATGTGGACCGATGTGATGATGCCGGGCGATGTGTGGATTACGGATGACAATACGATTTATGTGGCGGAGCAAGGGGGCGGGGGGCGCATCAGTGTGTGGTCTGCAGATGGGGAGTTGATTTGTCGCTTTGAAGATAAGAGTGCTGTGCAGTCGCCGCACGGGCTTTGCGTGGATGACGAGGGTAGTATTTATGTGGCTGAGATCGGGATGGAGGGACAGGGGCAGCGGTTGCAAAAATTTGCGAGGGTTTAGGTTTTTTGAGTAATCACAACATAGGGAGGGGTTTATGGCTACACCAAATCGCATTCTCGAGCGTTATCACAATGGCGAAAAAGCCGTTGGGGTGCAGATGAGTTTTGTTTCAGAAATTGTGATCGAAGTGGCGGCTAAGATGGGGATGGATTTTATTTCGCTGGATGGGCAGCACGGCGCATTGACGTTGCCGACTATTGAGACGGTTTGTCGCCTTTGCGATGCTTATGGTATGACGCCGACTATGCGGGTTGTGGATCAGTCCGAGGCGGCTATTTTGACGGCTCTGGATCGGGGTATGCAGATGATTACGGTGCCCAATTTGCAGACTGCTGAGGAGGCCGAGCGGATTGTTCAGTTTGGTTTTTACGGGCCTTTGGGTCGGCGGAGCGCGATGAGTCAGCGCGTGGCTTATGGTTTGAACGATACCAGCGATAGTCGGAAGATTTTTGAGTTTACAAATGACAATACCATTATTGTGCCGCAGCTCGAGAGCAAGACGGCTTTTGACAATTTGGATGAGATTCTTCAGGTTGATGGGCTTATGTTTTTCGCGGGTGGTCCTCAGGATATCGCGCAGTCTATGGGGTATCCCGGAGAGCCGAATCATCCGGCGTGTATAGCGGCGTATGAGGCGGCGTGTGATAAGGTACGTGCGGCGGGGAAGCACATGAGTGGCGATGTGATGGTTAGTTTGGATGCTTTTGGGGCGATTTACGATGCGGGGAAGGCGTTGCTCGAAGCACACGGCCGCGAGTGTGGTATGAAGATTGGTTGAATTGCGAGGTGAGTTTGTCTAAGGGACAGGTAGAATCCGAGGAGGCAGAACCGCTGTCTCCTCGGGCGGCTCGGCGCGTGTTGATTAGCCTGATGTTTTCGTCTATGCTGATGCCTATGGTGTCTGGCATGTCGCGGGTTGCACTGCCGGTTATTCGGGATGATTTTGGGATTCCCGCGGATTTGACGGCGTGGGTTCTGGCAGCTTTTATGCTGCCTTTTGTCGTTCTGATGCCGATTTATGGGCGTTTGAGCGATGGTGTTGACCGGCGGTTGTTGATTCTGCTGGGGACTGTGATTTTTGGCGTTGGTTCCACGATGACGTTTCTGGCGCCGAATATGCGCTGGTTGATGGCTGGCAGGGCGATTCAGGGTATTGGCGTGGGGGGGATGACGCCGATGGGTATGGCGTTGCTTGTGTCGATTTTTAGTGAGGGAGAACGCGGGCGCGTCCTGGGTACGTGGAGTGCGGTGGGTCCGGCGATGAGTTTTTCGTCGTCGTTTGTCGCGGGTATTCTCATTGCGCTTTGGGGGTGGCGCGCCGCTTTTGTGCCGGGTCTTTTGCTCAGTGTTGTGACTTTTGTCGCGATTTACAGGGGGGTGCCTTCTCAGGTGATTGGGGAGGCGTCTAAATTTTTGCGGCAGTTTGATTGGGGTTTGGTGGGGTTTTTTTGGTGGTGGATTTT
>VXRD01000083.1 GCA_009838845.1 Gemmatimonadota bacterium
CGAGAGGGACTGCAAGTGTCTTGTTTTAGGATTGGCTTAAAAGTTCTCAACTATATTTAATGGGAGGGAGGTACGGGACATGATGAAACAGACTATGGATGCCGTATATGAAGACGGAGTCTTCAAACCTATGAAACCTCCTAAACTATCTGAGGGTCAGCACGTTCGTATTAAAATAGAAACTCCTTTTGAAAAAAGTTTCGATGACCTTCTTGAACTGGCTGCAAAGGTCTATGAAGGACTCTCCGCTGACGACATCGACGGCATTGAGAAGATTGCACACGGCCGTCGCGATTTTTTGGGAGATAGAACGGGTGCTTAATATTCCCATTCTATCAACTGAACATCGGAAAATCAATTTGATAATTCGGCTTGCGAGATGTATTTTCGATTATAGATCTCGCTCTGCTTTTAACCGCCCAAACCAAGGAGGAATCATGCTACGAGTAAGCGACCCTTTCGTTCAGAAGTACATCGACTCCGAGTTCGGGCAGCGATGTCTCTACGGAGGCACGCATTGCACGGAGTGTGTGAGGGAAGAGGATAGGGAGATATGGGGAGTCGGTGATGAACCTTCCTCCTCAGCTTATCCGGGCTTAGCGGCTCGAAAGTTCATCAGGGCTCACGAGATCTACGAAGAACTTAGCCTTGCAAGCCCGGCTGAGATTATCGGTGTAGGCATTCTGAAGGAGCTATCTGCTCACACATCAGACAAGACTCGGGATGCTCTCTGGTACGAAGCTCACGGAAGCGGAGGTGGCATCCCCGTCTGCATCAGGCCGTGTATGTGGCTGGCTGGGCAATATGTACTTGATATCGCGATTCTTGAATCCATGCTCCAACGGAAGGAATTGGGCATCGACACCGAAATGCTGTCTCGTTTCTTGGCCAGGATTGCGAAGCACAGGTAATCACCGACATTCCTTATTGCCACTCATAAGTTACTTTAGGAGTAAAATACTATGGATCCCGACCTGATCGCCCACTGGCCGTTCCAGGAAAACCTGAAAGACCATTCCGAAAGCGGCCTGTCCATCCAAAATCACGGCGTTGAAATCGGGGAATCAGGTGGACGAAGAAGCGCCCAATTCAACGGGGAGGATACCTTTCTGGAAGTTCCCTGCGACCTGTCTATAGGGACAGGCGATTTTTCATGCGCTGGATGGATCTATACGGAAAAAACCGAAGTGGTCGGCGATATTCTCAGCCAATTCGATCCGGAAACCCGCCAGGGGTGGCAGATCTCGGTCCTTACCAATACCGGCATGACTTCCACCGCCCAGTCGAATTACCGCAACCTCCACTTCGGCATCGACAACGGGTATCTCGGGTCATGGACCGATTGCGGGCGTCCCGGTCAGGCAGTCAAAATATCTGCACTTTCAACAATAGATGGACACCTGTACGCCGGCACCTTTGAGAATGGCAAAGAAGAGGTCGGCCACCTGTGGCGGTACGAAGGGGAAAAACGCTGGACCGATCTGGGCAATCCAGTGGGATGTAACTCTGTCAACGCAGTCGTCGAATTTCAAGGCGCGCTCTACTGCGCTCTCGGCCGGTATAATAGCATCGGCTCCGCTCTGGGCGATCCCCTGAACACCACACCCGGCGGTCAGGTCTATCGGGTCGATGCCGATGGTCAATGGACCTTCTGCGGGCATCCAGGCATCGAAGACGCCACACCCGAAGAAACACCCACCACGGGACATAACACGGGCAAAGCCGACAACGCCACCGCGCTCACGGTTTATCAGGGTCGGCTCTACGCCACCAGCCTCTATCGCGAGGGGGCCTTTGTCTATGATGGGGGCACCACCTGGACGCCCATAGGTCCAGACGTGCGGCTGATGAGTTTCACCATCTATCGGGATCGGCTCTATACCCTCGTCAACGGCGGCCCGGTTCTTCGCTACGAAGGCAACGCCGAATGGACTGACTGCGGCTGCCCCGAAACCTCCACCCAGACCTACTCGGCGGTCACTTTTGAGGGCCGGCTCTATGTCGGCACCTGGCCTCAGGGCGAAGTCTATCGATATGACGGCAACACGACCTGGACCTGTCTGGGCAGGGTCGGATACGAACGCGAAATCATGGCCATGGGACTATATAACGGCAAAGTCTATATCGGTTCGCTCCCAATGGCCAACGTCTGGCGGATGGACGGCAATCAGTTCACATTCCTGGAGTCTCTGGACAGCACGTCTGCGCCCTTGCGGCGGGTCTGGTCCATGGCCGTTTATCAGGGCCGCCTCTATGCTGGCACTCTGCCGTCTGGACATGTCTATTCGGTAGAAGCCGGAAAAGTCGCCACCTGGGACCACACATTGCCCGAAGGATGGCGACACGTAGCCGCCGTCAAGCAAGGCGGTGTTTTGACTCTGTACGTCGATGGAATCCCCGTCGCTACAACAGATAGCTTCAATCCAAAACGCTACGACCTCAACCCCAACTGTCCCCTCTTAATCGGCTTTGGCGCCCACGACTATTTCAAAGGCGCCCTGCGAGACATCCGTATCTATCGCCGGGGCCTCACACAACGGGAAATCCAGCGCCTTCAGTGACGGCTCTTCAGCCACCAGCGCATGGTATTACTGACCATATCCGCTGCGTCTCGTTGAACCCAATGGCCGCTGCTGGGGATGGTGACGAGTGTGTAGTCTTTGTTGATCCAATTCCACGTGTCGCGTAACCCGTCTTTGTCAACAGCCTTGTCTTTCAACCCGTGGAATTGCAATACGGGCATGGTGAGATTGGGCATCCCCAGGCTCTGGCCAGACCCCGCAGTTAGACCGCTATAGGCCGCCCGGTAATAGTCGAGCATGCCCTTGACCGAGGATTGGGAGAACGCATTGATGTAGCGCTGCCGCACTTCGTCTGGGGCATTACCCACCGAAATACGTGTAAGCACCTCGGGCGAGAACCGTTTTTCGTATTCAGGCGTTTGAAAGTCGGTAATGTATTGAGTATTCTTCTTTTGCTCTGCCGTCGCGTTACGCAGCACGGTGCCGTAGCCCTTCGGGTGAGTCAGATTGCAGATCACCAGCTTGTTGACGAGTTGCGGATAGTGCATGGCGAACCGCCACGAAATGGCGCCACCCCAATCGTGACCAACGAGGGTGACCGAATCGACCTCCAGGTCCTTGATTACAGCTTCGACATCCGACATGAGATGGGACATGGTGTAGTGTTCCACGCCTTCGGGCTTGCCGCTCTTGTTGTAGGCGCGTGTGTCCATAGCGACGGTCTTATAGTTGTCGGAAAGAGCGGCCATCTGTTCGCGCCAGGTATACCAAAAATCGGGAAAGCCATGGACAAAGAGAATAACGGGGCCTTCGCCCAGGGTGACGTAGTGGAGTGCCACCCCGTCGTTATCCGTCTCATGGTGCTCGACGCGGTCGAATACATCTGCCTTGACGTTAGCTATCGGGGATTTGACGGCACCCTTTAGGCGTTCCTGCTGCGCCTGCCCCTGGGCGAAGAAAATGCAGGAGCAAATGACCACCAGTATTGAGCGTGTCATGCGTTGTTTGGTTCGTTGTGACGGTTTCATGGCGTTCATCGTTCCAATGGTTTGGGGAATCAGGCTTTTGATGTTTGTTGGGCTTCACAAGTTTGTTTCCAGACATGGTGCTCTGCCATCATCTTTTCAACTTTTTCAGGGAAGGTCGCACGCAGATCGCGTTGTTCGTCGGGATCGGTACTCAGATCGAACAGACCGTCTGGTTTGCCGTCTGTGGCGTGGAGTTTCAGATTGCCCTCACGGACTGCGTCCTCTGTTCTATACGTCCAGTGCAGGGTGCGGTCCAGGGGTTGCTCTTTTCCTTCGAAAAGAGGCCACGCGTTTTGGGCGTCAATGACGCGGTCGTCGGGCACGGTTGCACCGGCGAGAGCGGCGAATGTGGCGTAGAGATCGTAGTGTACCCAGGGGGTGTGGATTTTTGTATTTGGAGCGATTTTTCCCGGCCAGACCGCGTTGCAGATGACTCTGAGTGAACGCTCCCATAGGGTTCGACCATAACCATTGGTTCGGCTGCCTCCCTGGTCGCTTAAGAAGACGATGAGCGTGTTTTCCGCAATACCGGCATGGTGTACCGCATCCAACACGCGCCCCACGCACAGGTCCAGGTATTCGACCATATATTGATAATTTACGAGTGGATCATCGCTGTGATAGTATCCGGGTGGGGCCTGGTAGGGGCCGTGTGGGGCATAAAAGGGGAGATTCAGGTAGAAGGGATCGGGCCTTTGGGATTGGCGGTTGATAAATTTGATGGCTTCATCCGTAAATAGGGTATCGAAGTAACCTTCGTCCGCTATGGGTTCCAGGCCGCGAAAAAAGTGGCTCTTCATGTCGCGGTTGTACAGGTGGGTGTAGTAGTCGGCATGGCCTGCGTTGCTGCCGTAAAATTCATGAAAGCCGTGGTGTAGCGGGTTGAATTTTGCGGCATATCCCAGGTTCCATTTTCCAAACAGCCCTGTTGTGTATCCGGCATTTCGCAAAAGTCTGGCTATAGAGACTTCCTGGAGCGAGAGGCCGGATTCCGGATCATCTGGGCGTGTCTGTGAGTTGATGCCAACCCGATACGGGTGTCTGCCCGTGTTCCAGGCACAACGCGCTGGTGAACACAGCGGGGTTGCGATCAGGCAGTTGTCGAAGACAACGCCCTCGCTCGCCATCGCGTTCAGTCTGGGAGTTTTGAATATCCCTTCGCCATAATAATCGACTGCTTCGCAGCCGAGGTTGTCGGCGACCATGAAGATGATATTGGGATTGTTTTTCATAGTAATTTCTCTTAAAAAATTGAAAAATATAAACTTATGATTGCTTGATCCAGGGGCAATATCAGTTCTGAGGATCGGGATGGCTCGCATAGGCCAGTTCGCGCAGTACATCGACCGCGAGGAGGACATCCTCCCTTCGACAGTCGAATTGTCCGACCTGGAAGCGAATGACGAACTGTCCTTCATGGATCGTCTGCGTCAGGTAGATACGGCCGTCATCATTAACCGCGCGGAGCAGGCGTTCGGTGGCGTCGTCGGCGTTCTCACCGTCGGGGGCGTACTGGAACGTGAAGAGCGAAAGGTGGCAGTCCGTTGTCAGGCGAAAGCCGTCCAGAGATGCGATCGCGGCAGCGGCCTCCTCAGCCCAGGCAATATGGTTCCGGATGCGCTGTCGGAGGTCTTTGAGGCCGTGGGCGCGGAGCAGGAACCAGAGCTTTAAGGCTCGGAATCGGCGTCCCAGTGGGATCGTCCACTCGCTGTAATTGGTGATCTCGGTTTGGCCGAGGGTCTGGAGGTAATCCGGACGGATGCCGAGGGTGCGAACCTGTGGTTCCGGGTCCGCGAGAAACTGGATTGAGCAGTCGAACTGCGCACCGAGCCACTTGTGAGGATTGAAGGCGATGCTGTCGGCTTCCTCGACGCCCTCCCACAACTCCCGTAGCTCAGGACAGATCATCGCGGAACCGGCCCACGCGGCGTCGATGTGGACATAGAGATCATGCTCTCGTGCCACTTCGATGGTCCGGTGCACATGGTCGGTCGCACCAATCGATGTGCCTCCAACACAGAGGACGACACCGGCCGGAAGGAAACCCGCGGCGCGATCGGCGTTGATTGCCCGGCGGAGTGCCTCCGGGTCGAGTGCCCAGGAACCATCGGTCGGGACTTTGACCAGATTCCGTTGGCCGATACCGGCGATGCGTATCGCCTTGTCAACCGACGAGTGGGTCTCCGGTGATGCGTAGATCCGGAGCGGTTTCTCTCCCGCGATTCCAGAATCGATCCCGCGCCAGCCGAGTGTGCGCTCGCGCATCGTCAGTACGGCGCAGACATTTGCCGACGTTGCCGTATCCTGGATAACCCCCTGGAACCCTTCCGGCAGCCCGAGTGCCTGGCGCATCCAGTCAACCATCCGAGTCTCAATTTCCGTAGCTGCTGGTGAGGTCTGCCAGAGCATGCACTGGGCCGCCATGACCGCCGTCAAATTCTCGGCGATCATCGAAACCGGTGCAGCATTGGCGCTGAAGTACGCAAAAAAGCGCCGGTGTTGCCAGTGCGTCATACCGTCGGGTACGATGCGCTCAAAGTCGGCGAAGATCGTCTCCATGCCTGCAGGCTCTTCCGGTGGCGATAGAGGCAGCATCGCAGCGATCTTACCCGGTGCCGTCTGCGCCCGAACGGGCCGATCTTCGAGCGTGGTCAGGTATTCGGCACCCCACTGTGCAGCTCGTTCAGCCCATTGATAGTAGTCTTCTCGTTTCAATACATTACATCCAGGTTTTTAGAAATCCAGTTCTTCAAAGGTAATCGCTGACGTCCATTTCCGGGTACGCGTTTTTTATCAGTTCGACGGAGGTGGGCGTGTACATTGCGTCACCGGGTTTCGGCCAGCCGAAGAGACTGCGAACCCTCGATGTCGTTTTGCCCAAAAAGGGTTTCAAGCGCCGAATCATTTCAGCTTCCCTTTTTCCGGTCGATGTCCATGGCATGGTGTCTCTGCGTCCTATTGAAAAGAAGATGACGGCACGCTGTCTGTCCTTGTCTGCAAAAGGTTGTGCTGCGTGTGGCGTGTGTCCACTGTAGAAGAGAACGCTGCCAGCTTTCCCAGTGATTGAGACGGGTTCCTGCGCGTGAAGAATTTTGCGGATATCGGCAAAGCGGTAAGAGTGGGGCACCTTGCGGATGTCGCCAAAGCCCAGGCCGTCGTCTTCAATCACGCGCAAGATATCGCCCATTTTGTCGTGTACTCTTGGGACCAACCGAACAGGCGCGCAATCTTCATCAATATCGTCCAGAAAGACCCAGGCCTGAATATGGCCATACCGCTGCCAATCCGGGTGAGGAGGGATAAAGGGTTTGGCCCAATCCAGGTGAAATTCGATTTCCGGCTTTGTTGGGGCCTTTCTATCTATTCTACCGTTTCGAATATAGACGTAACCATGGTGATAGTGTATATCAGGCGTATCCAGAAGCTGTTCCATGGCGTCCAGGAAAGGGTCGTGTTCCAGGACCTGGTCTATGACTTCTACCCCTGTTGGAATGTCACAGAACTCCGATCTGGGGCCGCCCATCCCGAGACCTGCTCCGGGCAGGCGTAGCTCATTCTCAAGGTCAGGATTGGCCTTCAATTCGGCAATGAACTCGGAAAAAGACTTTCCATAAGCGTTTTGTTCCGTGGCCTCAAGCGTCTCTGACAATTGACTGGCCGAGAACAGATTCGGGACTAAGAGATAGCCCTCTTGTTGATAAGACTCATACTGTTGTGGTGTCAACATTTTCGATCTCCTTTCATAAATTGCCTAAATTTCATCGTCATCCAGAGGGCGCTGTCCTTCAAACGGTCCCCATTGAATACGCGCTCTGGTTTTTCTATCGCTCTTGTAAATCTCTGGATCATAATCCGGGTTTGCCTTCGGGAATCGCGCCTCGACCAGTTCGAGATAGCGCATCATCTCATCGTAGAGTTTCTGGTGTGTTTCTGGATTTTGCTTTGCAATATTGGTAACCTCGCCAATGTCGCCAGAAAGGTCGAACAACATTGGAATATCTGGTCGTTCGTAAAAATGGATCACTTTGGACGAACCAGAAATAATGACCGAATGTGGCATAGAATTCCGATAATGAGGATAATGAAAATAGAGATAGCGATTTAGAAAGGCCTCGTCCGGTTCTTTTCCCGCCATGTAATCCGCGAGGCTGATACCGTCGATATTCTGCAATTCTTCTGAGTCGCCACCAGCCCAATCAACGAAGGTGGGTAAGAAGTCATAGTTGATCACATTGCCGGTAAAAACTGAGCCAGATTTGATCTCCGGCCCCTTGACAATCATGGGCACCCGGATGCCTCCATCCCACAACCACCACTTTGTCGCGTGTAACGGTTGCTTGTAGTCAGGTATGATTTCGACTTCTTCGTGTCGGTAGCCGTTGTCACCCACGACGATGACATAGGTGTTATCCTCAATCCCCAGTTCCCTGAGCTTGTCGAGCACTGCGCCGATCCGACCATCCAGGTCCTCACCCATCCCCAACCAGATTGCGGGATCATCTCCCCGGTTGACTGTGTCGGGATGTTTATTGTTTTTCTTATACCACTCCTGCACCAGTGGATGATTCACATACTTTTCACGCGTTTTATCCAGGCATTCATAACCCGCGTGCATGGCATAATGAGATATCTGGAGATAAAAAGGATTGCTTTTTTCTACCTGTTCTTCCATGAAGCCAATTGCCTTTTCAGTAATGCTGAACATCAACTTGGGATCGGCCATATCTTTGGGTAGTCGCCTGGGCGTCCGCTCGCCCCTCTCCCCGTACTTCAGGGTATTGCCGGGATTATTATCGGTAGCACCATCGTGTAATACGTAGCCCGCCTTTGCTGGATCACCTCTCATGTGCCATTTGCCAATATGGGCACTGACATAACCCAGTGGCTTGAGAGCCTTGGGAATGGTGACCGCGTCTTCGTCGAGTTCTCGGTCAGACACGTTCGGAACCAGCGGAAAATGCCGATATTCCCTTTTCGTGTCGTAGTAGGGCTCTCTTGCCCCCAGATATACCGTGAAACCACTGTGTGGAGCAGATAGCCCCGTCTGTACGCACACACGAGCAGGTGCACACTGCGGCGCTCCATAGGCATTGCGAAACTTCAGGCCCTCATTTGCCAGCTTTTGGATATTGGGCATTTGCAAGACCGGCATGAGGGAATTCTCCATGGTGTCATCCATGGCAACCGGTGATCCGTTCCAGGCCCAGTCGTCTATATAAAACATGACAATGTTGGGCCTCGTTTGTGCGCGTGGACTGCTCGAGGTGGGGGATCCGGAGATCATCGATAAGAAGGAGAGGTTCTTAAAAAATTTCATGATTTCTCCTGTTGGACATCAGTTGTTGCTCCTTCAAACAATTTTTCTTTGGCATTATCACAATCCTCCAATCCTCAAAATAGACATCAACTCGTTTTCAATTCATCAATATTATCCCGCAATTTTTGGAACGCTTCGAGAATGAGGTCCATGTTTTCGCGCGGTCCGAGAAGAATGCGGTGTGTCAGATCAAGGGCTTCGGTTTCGTGAATGCGCTCGGCTTCGGGACAATAGACTTTGGTGTAGTCGATGGGATCAGCCTGATACAACGGGCAGCGGATTGGACAGCCTGTTTCGCCCCATTTGCCACTGGCAAACATGCTAAATTGATAGAGGGGCTTTGTTGGGCCAATGCCACAGGGTACGCCTTCGGCCTGGAGCGCTTTGCGGAATCGTTCGCGGTGAATGCCTTCAAATTCTTCGGAGATAAATTTGAAGTGCCAGCGATAGGGGTTCCAGCGGGTGACGCGCTCGTCAATGTCGAGGCCGGTGAGTCCGGGAATAGATTCCATTCCTTTGTGGAGGTACTTGAGATTTTTCCACCGAATTTCTGCCTGTTCTTCGAGGCGGGTGAGTGCGATCAGACCGATGGCCGCTTCAAATTCGCCCAGTCTTAGGGTTGTAGCAGGCCAGGTGAAGTTCATGCTTTCTTCGCCCCTGTCTCGGCCTGCGTGATGATACCGAAAGGCTTTTTCGTACAGGCTTTCGTCTCTGGTCATCACCACGCCGCCTTCGCCTATGGCGAGCACTTTGCCGGGCATGCAGGAGAAACCAGCAATGTCGGCGTGAGATCCCACGCCTTTGCCTCTCCATTGACCGCCGTGCGCATGAGAACAGTCACTGACCAGGCCGATGTTGTGTTTGCGGCAGATGTCACCTAAAGCATCTGTATCGCAGGGCATGCCGCCCATATCTACGGCAACCACTGCCCGTGTGCGCGGCGTGATGAGGGCTTCTACGCTTTTGGGATCGATGGTGTAGTTGCGCGGGTCGATATCGGCAAAGATGGGAATGCCATTGCAAATCATGACGCAGGAAGCAGACGCAATATAAGTTGACGCAGGGACAATGACTTCACAGCCAGCTTCGACGCCGAGGGCGCGCAAGCAGGTTTCGAGTGCTGTGGTACCCGTGGAGACAGCAAGGGCGTATTTGCTGTCGTGAAATTCTGCAAAGGCCCGTTCAAATGCGTAGAGTTTGCTGTCGCCATGGTTGTAATAGTCAAAGCCACTGCGCCCCCATTTGTGGCTGCGAAGGACGCCGACAACGGCTTTTTCTTCGCGTTTATCGTGAACCGGCCAGGGTTGGCGCAGGTCTCTATTAACCGTTTTTGAACCACCGTTGATTGCGAGTTCAGGCATTGGAGTGCTCCCTGTGGGATGAATTATCGTGCAGTTTTGTGAGTAAGGTTTGCGTTTCGTCAATCCAGCGTTCACCTGTGCCGGGAACAACGCAGGCGCGGTTGTATTCGAGTGGGTCGCTTGGGTAGGGGATAACGCCGTAGCCACCGAAGTTATACGCGCGGCGATTTGGCACATAGCCACATGATCCCTGGGAATAGCCCATGACAATCGTGCGCGCAAAGGGGGATGACGATTGGGTGGATAGAGATAGCTCGATGAAGGGTTCACCCTGCCAGAAGACGAGTGCCAGGTCGTCGCTTATGCGGATGGCGGGAATTTCGATTCGGATGGTTTTTTCGTTTGTGTATCGGTTGGGGAGTGTGTCTTGCCAGCGCTCGACTTTAAGTGAAAGTTTTTTTTCTGGCGTTGCTTGTGTCCAGGCAACGATGGCTTCTCTGGCGAGCGCTTTGCCCATTTCTTCGACCGTATCATAATTGTCTCTGGGTTCCTGTATCGGAAGTATGTTGCCACATGCCCCTTGTAGAAATATTGAGAAAGGTACAGATGTGCCCGCTTCAAAGTGGTGACAGGTAGCGCCGGGATATTCGGCGGTGAAGAGACGATTGGCGGTCATCATGATGACGGGATGAGCGGCAAAGTGGATTGCGGTCGCGATGGGTTGGCCATTGGGTGTGTCGAACCGCAGGACAGTGACTGCGGGGTCAACAGGGCCGTTGGGAAGTTTTTCGGGATTGAGGTTAAACGATTTAAAGCTTCCGTCGGGCAATATCTGGCGTCTGTTGTAGGCGAGGTCGGTGTTGACAGCGCCCGTTGAGAGTGTGGCGGGATTGAGATTGGCTATAGACTCGACAGCAGCATCGACAACCTGCTTTCTCATGTGAACAATCGCATCATCTTCGGGGCTTCCGCCAAAGTAGTAGATGCATTCTGGGCCACTGTGATTGTGGGTGCTACACAGGATCAGGTTTTCGGGCGGAAGATCGGATTGTGCGGCAAAAGCATCGCGCATGGCATCGACGTCGATCCACTGAAAGCTCAGGAGATCTGACGAGCAAATGACGATAGTGGTCGTATCGTCAGATAGTGCCAGCGCTTTGACGTATAATGGGTCATGGATGCCTTCTGCAATGCGAGGTTGCATGGGCGAGCGGTTTACGGGAAAAGCACCCATGGCCGATCCCGTAGATGGTGTGATGTCTCGTTGTGATGTACCAATCTTTATTATATCTGCCAAGGCTCAGATCTCCCATTTTGAATGTTCAGAAAATCCATACCGTTTTGTATTCGAACCATCTTTCTCCTGTTGAATCGCTACTTAAAGCGTCATCGCATTCCACGGTTGTGTCGGATAATCCACCCACTGTTTTGATCCGCGCTCAAACGCCCGCCGATACTCGGCGATTGCGCCTGCTTGTAGTTCTGAAATTCGCGGTGAATGTGCCGGATCATTTGCCAAATTCACAAACTCATACGGGTCTTCAGCAATGTGATAAAGCTCTGGTCCATAAGGTCCATGAATATATTTCCACTCCTGCGTGCGAATGCTCAGGTTTAAATCTCGCGGATACTGTAACTCCGTAATCGCCACCTCGCGTTCACGTTCACGACCATCAACCAGCGATTTCAAACTCATGCCGGGTAAATGCACGGGAATATCCATCCCCGCAAAATCGAATGCTGTAGGTAGTACATCCAACAGATTCACAAGTGAATCGTTCACCAAACCCGTTTGAAATCCCTTTGGCGGTTTCACAATGAATGGAATGCGAATGGCCTGTTCGTAGAGATTGTATTTCGAAAATGCGGTTACCCCTCGCGATCCCAACAGTTCACCGTGGTCAGAGAGAAAAATGATCAGCGTGTCATCGTACAATCCATTGCGATCCAAAGCGTTTATCACTTGCTGATGACTCTGGTCGCAGGCTGTGACAAAAGCCATGTAATTTGCAATCGCATCTCGTAGTTCTTCTCGCTCTAATCCGACAAAATTGGGATAAGCATCTCTATCGGGTAAATTATCCGGTGGTTCTGGTGGTAACGCAACGTCGGCAGGGTCATATAAGTCTGCCAAATTAGCTGGCGTTACGTGAGGTGCATGAGGCCCTGACAAACTGCAAATCATGAAAAACGGATTGTCCTTGTTTTCTTCCACAAAGGCAGCAGCCTGTCCGCCAACCCACCAGTCGCGCGTTTGCTCTAATCTCAAGCTGGTCGTAAATCCCTTAAATGCCGCCGCACAATTGTCTCCACCCCGACCAATTCCACGCGCTTCCCGCTCGTCCGTCCCCGTCTCCACCCAATCCCGATGTTCCGCCACAAAGTGGCTATCCATACGCTCGCCCGTCTCGTGAAATGGTCCTGCCCGATGATCAAATCCGTAATAGTTGTCGCGTTCAATAGCCGCCTGATACGGTATTGTATGCATCTTGCCAAAGGCACCCGTTACAAAACCCGCCTGTCCAAACGCCTTTCCCATTGTCCACTCGGGGATTTGTGCGGGATTCAGTAAATGCCGATTGGAATAAATTCCTGACTGAAATGCATATCGCCCGTGCAACATCGAATGGCGACTCGGCAAACACGGCGATACAGCACACGTTGCCTGCGTAAACCGAATGCCCTCCTGAGCCAAACGATCATACGTTGGTGTCTGCAACCCCGGATAATCCGCACACCCGAGGAAGGAATGCGCGTGTTGATCGTTCATTAAAATCACAACATTCATAACTATCTTCCTGAAAATTGAGCAATCAGTAAATATATCGCACCCGCCTGAACTCACCGAGCATCGGGTCCTTCACGCGTTCCATGTGATCTTGCATACATTGCATCAGCGATTCCTGCAATGTCTTGTGTGTCTCGAGACCGTAGAGGTTGTGCAATTCGTGCGGATCGTTTTCGAGGTCATAGAGCTCTCCGATATCCGATTGATTAAACACAAATTTGTGTGTCCTGGTGCGCACCATACGAGACTTGTGCTCCTGAATCTGACCATTGAACTGACAATACACGCTGTCACGCCCCGTCGGTTCATCCTCTCCCTTCAACAGCGAAAGAATGCTCTGCGTATCGGGTACAATATCGGGTTGTAGATCTGCGACTTCCAAAAAACTCGGGAACAGATCCTGCAGATAGACAAATTCGTCGTTCTCCCGGCCCGGCTGTCGGCATTCGGGATGCGCTGCAATTAGAGGCAGGCGAAAACTCTCCTCATCAAAAAAAGGCCCTTTTTCAAACAGCTTGTGTGCCCCCATATTGTCTCCGTGATCTGTGGAAAATACAACAAGCGTGTTTTCCGCGAGACCGAGCGTTTCCAACTCAGAAAGCATACGCCCCACCAGATCATCGATCATCGTCATATACCCCCAGTAGCGCGCCGTAATCTCCGCCCATTCGTCCCAGTTGTTGGGGTCAATCCCCCAATAACGAGATACCAGAGTCTGAACATAGGGACGATTCTCCAGCGTATCGCAGAAACTCGGGTCCTCCGGAATGGACTTCGGGTCGTACATCGAGTAATACGGTTCCGGCACAATACACGGGCTGTGTGGACCCCAGAAATTGGTCCAGATAAAAAAGGGATCTTCTTCCTGTGCATACGCCCGCATAAGCTCAACTGTTTCCGAGGCAACCATGGCTTCGAAATTGTGCTCAATAGTTCCAGCATGGAGGCCGTGCAATTCCCGATTTCGCTGCCCTGGATTTCCCTGAGCATAGAACGCTTCTATAAGCTCTGGCGGTTCCAGGTTCTTCTCGTTCAAATAGTCCAGGTAATTCCTCGCAATCTGAGAATCTTTCTGCGCACCGCTCTTGATACCTGGCATATTGATATTGGATGCGGGATAGCCATATTTGGGGAAATCTCGTTTACAGCGAAATCCCCAATCACTTGGGTTCTTTTGGTGATCCACATGCCACTTTCCCGCATACCCCAGGTTGTATCCTGCCCGGGGTAGCTCTGTCGCGAAATTGGGAAGCGACTGATCCAACTGGCCACCGTTGGTTTCAACCCCGGTAATGTGACCGTACCGACCTGTAAATAGCGCGGCCCGACCAGGCGCACATGGGATGATAAGCGGAAAAGCATTGTTGAAACGCACACCCCGGCTTGCCAGGTTGTCAATATGTGGTGTTCTGCACTGGGAGGCACCATAACAACCCAGCAGATCCCAGCGCTGTTGATCTGTTAGAATGAGTAGAATATTCGGTTTTTCTTGCATACTTGCGTCCTTACATTTGAGATTCTCTGTTGAGGCCCATCACCTCGCGAACACCAGAAAATTCACGCCAGATATCAGTGAAGCAGTCGTTCCCATTTTCCTCGCAATCAACATGGCGCATACGAGAAATAGTGGCATAACGAATGTTAGGCGACACGTTTGGGGCGGCAGTATGGTACACGAGAAAATGAGCAAGGATGAGATCCCCTGCTTCACCGGTAATCATTTCTGGTGATTCCGGCTGAGGTATGCGCGGCTGTCCCTTGGATAGAACCTCTATACCCTCTTTGTTAAGGAAGTCTTGATAGACATGGTGAGACCCGGACCAAACGGTGAAATTGCCACTATAAGGTTCGGGCACATCGGCGAGATAGATGACACCAAAGCAGGTGAAGCTCCGTTTATAGGTTCCTTTGGGTTTGCCATTTCTCCCGTTGCCCATATTGTCGATATGACCCATCGGTTCGGATGGGTCTGCGTCAATATGCTTGGGAAACCGTGGCGCAGGACTTATGCGTTCAAGGGGTGTCTTGAGGTTTCCTTCGCCAAGCAGAGATTCTGCTAGAGAAATAATGGGGCTGTTGTGATACAAATCCGAAAGAACCGAACTGCCCCTCAGGTCCCCACCAAACCCACCGCCACCTCGATTGTTTGCCAGGTCTTCTTTACTTGGACCGGTTGAGCCGATAGAATGGTTCATCGCCTGACGCGCTCTGTCCACTATTGCTCTTGAAACTGCACCGGGGATTTTAATATAACCACGGTGATAAAATTCACGAATTTGTTCATTGGTAAGTTTCATGGATTTATTCCTCCAGATGATATTCCTTAGGATGGACCGTCGGGAGATTCTTACCGACTTCGTCACGAAAACCTTCTTTCGGTCATTCGGGTGGATCGGAAAGAGCATTGAAGCCCATGTAATCCTGTCCGCGGACAAGGATCACATTTCTCTAACTCGCCATCGCCATTATCTGATCTTCATCTATCAGGAATTCTTTCGGTAAATTGAGGGGGTGGCCGTTTTCACACACGGGCAAATAATCCAGATATTTATTTCCAGGTCGGATCGCCCGCATCCAGGGCACATCGCGTTTGGCAATAAATGTCCCTGCCAGGCCGATGCGTTGTTTGTCTGAGCGGTTTGGTCCGCTATAGTGCAACGCATTTTGATGCCACACGAGAATATCTCCGGGTTCCATCTCACAGGCCACCGCGTCCTGTTCCGGGTTATAGCCGTGATCGCGCGGATCCACTTCCGTGAGTTTATTGCCCTGCCGCTGGTGTGCTATGCGTCCCAGTTTCTGTGAAAAAGGAATCAACTGCAAGCATCCATTCTCTTTTGTTGCCCGATCGATTGCAATCCAAAAATCAAACATCACAGGCTCGTGGGGATCATAGGGGGCCGGGGGCATGTTCCAGGCTGCAGAATCCTGATGCCAGGGAGTAACAGATCCGTGTTTGGGTGGTTTCAGAAAGAAACCACCGGCGTTTACACAAAAGTCATCCTGTAAAATAGAGCGCACCAGCCCGACGGTTCGCGGATTTGAAATCATCTTTTTCCAGAGCGTCTCATTGTGATACGCCGGACTATTCAATCGATAAAATCGGTGCAGTGGATTCCTGGCATTCGGCTGGTCCTCCTTCACATGCCCGATCCCCAATCGCTCGTATATGTCGGCGTGTTCGGCAATAAACCGAACGCGTTCTTTGATTATGGGGATATCGTCACGGTTCAACAATCCCTGAAAGATGAAATATCCCTTGTCCAGCAATTCCCGGTTCCAATTCTTATCGCGTATCTCGTCTCTTTTCATAACAGATTTCCTCTGTTAATGGCCTAATCCGCCAGACCATCCTGGTTTTCATCGTCTATGCCGGCATAAGGGCTTTCGACGATTGCCTCCCAGGCCACCCGACGCATAATCTTATCAACCCGTTCGGGGATCCCCTCCGGCACGTAATCGACGATGGTTTCCGGACTTCTCCGGTAAAGCATTCCGAAGTACATATATCCCGCCAGTTGTTCAATCCCGCTTGTTCTGGATAGGTGACCGCCGTCTCGATAGATCCCGCGTTTGCCGGCTCGTCCCCGATTTTCATCGATGCAGTCAAATTCGGGGAGCTTACCTTCATGGTACAACCGGATCATCTTCATGACGGCTTCTCCCGCTGGGATCATGTGAACTTTTCCAGGATACTTCTCTTCCAAACTGGTGTATAGCTGTTCAGCGATGGTCTTTTGCAGGTATTTGTGATCGGCCTCCAGGCTGGCCATTACCTCATCGGGCTGCTTTTCCTTGTAAGAGGGAAGATGTCGTGGCCATCCGTCCTGGATATAGAATCTCATTTCGGGATTGTTCTCAAGGCAGAAGTCGATCCACTGTGTGTAATACTCGGGCAGGTCATCGTAATAACAGCCCCAGGTCATGACGTCCCATTCGCCAGTGGCAATCGCGGGCAGCAAAATGGGCGCAGGGGGTGTGTCTTCGTTCCATTTACCGAATTCCTTGAGCCATATTGCATTGGCGGCGCCTGTCGATCCGCCCCCTCCGTGGATTCGCTGGTGATGGCCCGTGTATCCCGCCGCCCCGGCAATTTCAATGAGCTTGTTTCGGCCCGGTGCGACCCAGCTATGTCCTGTCATTGCGATTCGAAGTCCATTCCCTTTCTCAAAGGAGAGGGGGCGCGCCGAGTTTTTCCCCATTTCTATGAATTTGGCGAACTCGGATTTGTCCGGTTTGTGAATCAGGGTCTTTTGAATCCGCGCGCCAGTCCGGTTGGGTTGCGTGCTGTTTGGCCCAATTGTTTCGGCCTGATATGCGCGCCATTCCGCTGCTGTAAGGATTCCGTCCTTATTTTTATCCGCCTTCGGGTGCTGCGCCAGAAGTCTTTTGAACCGCGGATCCGTCTCCGATGTTCTCTGTTGCGCCAAAGCCAGTCCCATAAAACTGCAAAGGCAAAATAAAAAGATGAATTTTGTTCTCATCGACTGTTCTTCCGTGTTAGGAGTGGGAAATACACATGACAATAGGGACAGCATCACTGATGTAGCAAGCTCACTGATTTTCTATGTTCTCCATAGCCTGACGGCGGCGGCGACGGGCAAGTTTGCGCAGATCCACAACTTCATCTGTCTCATCCACAATTTCACGTCCAATTATCTCTTCAAGCACGTCTTCCAGGGTCACCACACCAGCCAATCCACCGTATTCATCGATCACGACAAACAGATGTTGTCTGCGCTCAAGAAACATGCGCAACACCCGATCCAATGTTAGCGTTTCCACCACAAAGTGCGCGCTTCGCGAGAGACTTTGAATGGGAATATCTTCGCGACCTTCGGCAGCCGCCGACAAAATATCCCGACGGTACACGATCCCAACAACATCTTCAGCATCTTCATCTACTATGGGAATGCGACTATACGATGGAACACCAATTTGCAACACCTCATTTACTTTTTGCTGGGCTTGAAGCGAATAAATGACCGTGCGCGGTGTCATTATTTCCTGAACTGTTTTCTCTTTTAACAATAGAATATTCTGAATGGCACTGCCTTCTTCTGCATCAATGGTTCCCGCATGTCGCCCCATATTTACCAATGCTATGAGTTCCTCTGAAGATACGACATGTTCAACTTTACCATGAGATATTAGCCGCGTCACAAATTGGCACAGCCAGATAAGCGGTGCTTGTATCCAGATCAAGAACTGGATGGGATAGGCAATCAAGGATACGAGATGCCGGGCATAAACCACACCAATTGTCTTTGGAATAATCTCAGAAAATAAAAGTATCACCAGGGTAAATACCACTGAAAAATGCGGCAACCACGGCTCACCCAGAACTTCTGCCGCTGCCGCTCCAGCAAGGGCGGCACCACCCGTATGCGCAATTGTGTTTAGAGATAGAATACCCGCAATGGGCACATCCACGTTTTCTCGAAACTTTTTCAATAACCGGCCAGAAACACTACCCGTTTTCGCCAGTGATTCGATATGACCAATAGGAACTGAATACAATGCCGCTTCAAAAAGTGAACACATAAAAGAAAAGAAAACGGCAAAACTCGCAAAAAAAATCAATTCAAACATCTGATAACTCCTCTCTGTCTAAAATGATCCAGCATCTGCCTTTTATAGTCAGATTTTTCAGAATAATCTGTAAGGTTCGAGCTGCTCTCTTAACAATATAGCTTCCGACACTGGTCATTTCCAGCGTATTCTTTCTATGCCCGAGAACATCAGAAAGGAGAGGATTCGGTCATCTGGGCCAACAAGACGCGAAGTTGAATGACCCGAGCCAAATTCCCCTTGCATGGGAAAGAGAGAACCCATTTATTTTTCTTTCCGCAGGCTTGCAACAATTTTAGAAGGTTGCGCCATACTCAGAACTTTTTTCAGGAGGAACGAAATGACTTCCAATCAGGACTGGTGGCCAGATCAATTGGACCTGAAGGGTCTCCGCCAGAATTCTCCCTTGTCCGATCCGATGGACAAGGATTTCGACTACGCTGAGGCGGTTAAGACGCTTGACGTCGATGAACTGAAGAAGGACATCGAAGAGGTGATGACGACCTCGCAAGACTGGTGGCCAGCCGACTATGGCCACTATGGGCCTCTTTTTATTCGCATGACCTGGCACGCCGCAGGCACTTACCGCATCAGTGATGGCCGGGGTGGTGGAGGCTCTGGTCACCAGCGCTTTGCGCCTCTCAACAGCTGGCCCGACAATGGGAATCTGGACAAGGCACGCCGCTTGCTCTGGCCGATTAAGCAGAAGTACGGCCGGAATCTCTCCTGGGCAGACCTGATCATTTTCGCTGGCAACTGCGCTCTGGAGTCGATGGGGTTCAAGACCTTTGGGTTCGCCTTCGGACGCCCGGACGTCTGGGAGGCTGACGAGACGGACTGGGGCTCCGAGACGACGTGGCTCGACGATCAACGCCACGACGCCGATGGCGAGCTCGAGGGACCGCTTGGCGCCGACCATATGGGTCTGATTTACGTGAATCCTGAGGGGCCGAACGGCAACCCGGACCCGGTCGCTGCAGCACAATACATTCGCCAGACGTTCAAACGCATGGCGATGAATGACGAGGAGACGGTTGCGCTTATTGCTGGCGGACACACATTTGGCAAAGCACATGGTGCTGCTGCTGAGGATAATGTCGGTGCCGAACCGGAGGGGGCCAGCATAGAGGAACAGGGCCTCGGCTGGAAAAACAGCCACGGCTGTGGTAGAGGCGGCGATACGATCACCAGCGGGCTGGAAGGCGCCTGGACCAGTAATCCGGTGAAGTGGGACAACGAATTCTTCGAGAACCTGCACAACTACGAGTGGGAGTTGACGAAGAGTCCTGCTGGTAAATCGCAATATGCCCCCAAGAATGCTGCTGAAGTAGCCACCGTGCCGGATGCGCACGATCCGTCGAAGAAGCACGCCCCCATAATGCTCACTACAGACCTGTCATTGAGAATGGCCCCGGACTATGCGTCTATAGCAAAGCGCTTTCTCGAAAATCCGGCGGAATTTGAAGACGCCTTCGCCAGGGCGTGGTTCAAGTTGCTTCACCGCGACATGGGGCCCCGCAGCCGGTACATCGGGCCTCTGGTTCCCGAAGAGCCGCTGTTGTGGCAAGACCCTGTTCCCGACGTGGATCACGAGTTGATCGGGGAGCAGGATATCGCCGATCTCAAGGCGAAGGTTCTCGCCTCGGGGCTGTCTGTTTCCCAACTGGTCTCGACCGCATGGGCGTCGGCGGCATCTTACCGTGGCACCGACAAACGCGGTGGAGCGAACGGGGCGCGTATTCGCCTCGCGCCGCAGAAGGACTGGGAAGTAAACGATCCTGCGGCACTTGGTGAGGTGCTGCAGACGCTGGAGCAGATCCAGACGGAGTTCAACAGTTCGCAGAGCGGCGGGAAGAGGGTCTCCCTTGCTGACTTGATCGTTCTGGCCGGGTGTGCAGGCGTCGAGCAGGCTGCCCAAAACGCCGGTCACGATGTGCAGGTTCCCTTTGCACCGGGCCGTACGGATGCGACGGAAGAGTGGACCGACGCGGAGTCCTTCGACGTGCTCGAACCCACCGCGGACGGGTTCCGCAACTATCTCCAGGCAGGGCAGGAAGGTACAGCGGAGGAACTGTTGGTGGAGCGGGCATACATGCTAACGCTCACGGCTCCCGAGATGGCGGTGCTCGTTGGCGGCATGCGCGTCTTGAATGCGAATACCGGTGGTTCCCCACACGGCGTTTTCACCGACCGGCCGGGGACGTTGACCAATGACTTTTTCGTGAATCTGCTCGACCTGAACACCGAGTGGAACGCGACCTCTACATCGCAGGATGTGTTTGAGGGACGCGATTCTCGGACAGGTGCGCTCAAGTGGACCGGCACCAGGGTGGATCTCGCCCTTGGGTCAAACTCCGAGCTTCGAGCCATCGCGGAAGTCTATGGATGCGACGATGCGCAGGAAGTGTTCGTGCGCGACTTCGTAGATGCGTGGGACAAGGTGATGAATCTCGATCGCTTCGACCTGGCGTAATAGAAGGAGAGTGCCATATGTATTTCGTAGTCTTCGCAACTCACAAAGAAGAAATGGGACAGGAACGGCTCCAATTGCAGGATGCATTTGCGGCCTACCTTCACGATCTCACCCAACATCCCGATGTGACCGTTCATCATGGTGGGCAGACGCTCAGCGAGAGGGAACAGATCGTTACCGGCTTCGTCCTCGTGATCGAAGCTCCCTCGCTCGAGGTGGCGCAGGCATTTGTCGCTGGCAGTCCCTATGCTCAGGCGGGCACCTTCGCCGAGTCTCACATCCGTCCATGGAACTGGTTGACTGGACGCCCTGGCTGAGCGCGTTGCCGCACCGCCCAAATATCTCCGGGCGTGAGGATCACAAGGTGTGCGTAGGCTGGCCAAGGAGGTATCATGAGCAACCGTCACGAGCAACGCGCTCCTGACGTTCAATACGAACCCGATGAGAGTCCTCCGGCGCTTGTGTCTCTGGGCAGCGGCCTGCAGCTGGTCGTCCTTGGCATAACGAGCATCATCTTTATCCCCACAATCGTCGTCAAAGCCAGCGGCGGAACCGATGCGTATCTGTCCTGGACCGTGTTCGGCGCGGTCGCTGTCAGTGGCATCTGCACGGCTTTGCAAGCGGTCAGGCTGAGCCGGGTCGGAGCGGGATACCTGCTCTTTATGGGCCCCGCCGGAGCCTATATCGGAGTCTGCGTCAGCGCCCTCATCGAGGGCGGTCCAGCGCTGCTCGCTACCCTGGTCGTCGCATCGTCGCTCGTCCCGATCGTGATTTCGATGCGGCTCGCCCTGTTCAGGCGGCTTCTGACACCGACCATCGTCGGTACCGTGAACATGCTGATACCTGCGACCGTGCTGCCGGTCGTCTTCAGTCGCCTGGCCGACGCGCCGCCCGACACGGCGCTCACTGCGCCGCTCACTGCGGTAGCGACGGGTCTGGTCATCGGAGGCATCTCTCTGAAGGCGGGGGCAACGCTGCGTTTGTGGGCACCGCTCATCGGGGTGATTGCGGGTTCGGTTTTTGGCGGAGCGATGGGACTCTATGACCTCGACCTGGTTGCCCGGGCTCCGTGGATTGGTTTGCCACAGGGCAACTGGCCGGGTATCGGACTCGACCTCGGTCCTGCCTTTGTGGGACTTCTGCCTGCCTTCGCATTCGTGGCCCTCATCGGCGCCATCCAGACGATTACTGGTGCGGTCGCCATCCAGCGCGTGTCGTGGCGCCGCCCGCGGGCTGTGGACTATCGGGCGGTGGAGGGCGCGGTGACGGCGGACGGTATCGGCAAACTGCTATCGGGTATCACGGGGATCGTGCCGACTCAGACCATCGGAGTCAGCGTCCCGACGGTAGAGCTTACGGGGGTCGCGGCCCGCCGCGTGGGAATCGTTGCCGCCGCCGTGCTGATCGTGCTGGCGTTCCTGCCCAAGGTACTTGCCATGATACTGGCGATACCCAGCCCGGTCGTCGTCGCCTATCTGACCGTCGTGCTGGCGCTGACTTTTGTCCGTGGGATGACGGAGGTGGTACAGGACGGGATTGATCATCGCAAAGCGCTGATCACCGGTGTCGCCTTCTGGGTTGGCGTCGGCTGTCAGAACGATCTCTTATTCCCCGATATTCTCGCGGAGTTGGGGGGCGGTCTGCTGGGGAACGGCATAACGGCCGGGGGGATCATGGCGATTCTCATGACCTTGTTTCTGGAAGTGACGGCGCCCCGCCGCAGCCGGATCGAAGTGGAGCTCGATCTGTCCGTGTTGCCGGAGATCAGGGCGTTCCTCAATGCGTTCGCATCTCGCAACGGCTGGGGGGCGAAGATGGTCGATCGTCTCGACGCAGCCAGCGAGGAGACGTTGCTGACGCTGATCGGGCAGGACGAGGGCCGGGAGAAACGCGAGCAGCGGCGCCTTCTCGTGAAGGCACACAAGGAGAGCGGCGATGCTGTTCTCGAGTTCATTGCCGCGGTGGGCGAGGAGAACGTTCAGGACCGGATCGGATTGCTGGCGGACCGGCCCGATGACGTGCTGATGGAGCGGGAAGTCTCGCTACGGCTGTTGCGGCACATCGCGTCCTCTGTTCGCCACCAGCAATTCCACGACACGGATATCGTGACCGTCCAGGTAAAAGTTCCAGAGACGGGCGATGAGAACCGTTAAATAGGCAGGAAGCATTTGAAACATGAAGAAGCGTTCGAGCGGGCCTGGACCAACCCAGGCAACACCCGAATCGAGCTGTCTCCGGTTGACATCAACCTGGTGCTTGCCCAGTATTACCGCACGAACGAACCGCTCAGGTTTACCCGGACCATGTTGTGGGACATGGAGATGAAAAAGGCGTTCCGTCCCGACCTCTATATTCCTTCTGTTGTAACGGCGGGCAGTTCTCACTATTGGCGCCAGCAAGCGGCGGCCGACGAAGCCGAATCCTTTGTGCGATGCTCGCGGCAGCGCCTCTGGCTTAAGCCGTCAGAGCACGGGGTGGTCCTCGAACAGGTCCTCCTTAACCCTGCGCGGCAGAGTGCCACTTTCATCGGGGCAGCGGAACTCCTCGACAAGGACGGGAACTTGCTTCGAGCAGGCGAAGGACAGCCTCTCTTTCACGTTGAGCATTCTGTCGATGGTGACGAATTGCGACCTCTGAACCTGTGGCGCATCGTTTACCTCACGGAAAGACCCGAGCAGAAACTGATCGAGCGGTTCACGCTTGCGAAGGACGTGTGGCTGCGTGAGTTCGTCGAAATCTACATCCGGCGGGACTTGAATATCGAGTTGACCCGGAGGAATGTCTTATGAGAGGACCATCCACCGAGAAACCTGCAGGGGAGCCGTTCTGATGAAGATCCAGGACATCCGGCATGTGGGGTTGCTGTCACCCGTGATCGAGACCCATGCCAGGTTCTACCTCGAGGTCTGGGGACTCCGATCGGCCGGAGAAGACCGGCACGCACGATATCTCCGCGGAGCGTTGACCGAGCACCACATTCTCAGCCTGCATCAAGCGGACCGGTGCGGGCTCCACCACTTAGCTTTCAGCGTTGACGGACGCGACGCAGTTGACGCGGCGGCAACCGAACTCGAGCGCCGGGGAATTACTCTGCTGGCGCAGCCGGACGACCTGGACGAACCCGGCGGCGGATACGGGCTGCGGTTTATCGACCCCGAAAACCGCTGCATCGAGCTATCGACTGGCGTGGCCGAACACCCGAATGGCTGGTCTGCCAGGAAAGTCGGCCCCCGCCAGCTATGCCACGTGGGTCTCAACACTCCGAAGATTGATCAGGTCGTGGAGTTCTACACCGAAATTCTCGGGTTTCGGGTCTCGGACTGGATTGAGAACCAGATGGTCTTCCTGCGATGCGACCGGAGACATCACGTCATTGTCTTCAGCCGTGCAGATTACGCATCGGTCAACCATGTCGCGTACGTGATGGCTAATGTAGATGACGTGATGAAAGGGGTCTCCAACCTGCGTGCCCAGGGGCAGGAACCCGACTGGGGACCGGGACGCCACGGCCCGGGCAACAACATCTTCTGCTACTACAAGGATCCGGCTGGATACGTGAACGAATTCTCCAGCGACATAGAGTTCATCGAAGACGAAGCAACGCACAAACCCGCGGTGTGGAGACGGGTGCCGGAAACTGCGGACCTCTGGGGTACGGCAGGGGCGCCCAACCCCGACGTCCGCAAGGCAATGGCCGGCGACCCTGATCCAGGCTGGGCTGTGAAGGACATCAACGCGGATTGATAGGGAGGACGCCGCAGTGTTTAGGGGGAGGACACCGAATGCTGGTGTCCTCCCCCTATGTCTTGCGGATATCATCGGTCAATCGGTTCGTCGCCGGAGACCAGATTTACGAGATCGCCCGGTCGAAGGGTCAGATCCGGGGAGATGTGGAGCGCATCCCCGATCGGGTCAGGGTCTGCCCCGGTGTAGGGGAAGCCAATGGCCGGCAGGTCGGGATGTTCCGCCCTGAACTGGACGGGATCCCCAGAGAGATCCTGCGAGAGCGACCAATGGGAAAGGGACTCCGCGAAGGTAGCGAAACTCCTATCCGGCTCCGGTTCCTGAACATCGACGAGGACGAGACAGTCGAGGGGATGATCACCGCGCTGTAATGACTCTCCTCCGTAGAGTCGGAGATGCAACCTCAGTTCGGTATCCTCGCCATAGGCCAGACGTGCGTGACCTTGCCGGGCGTCGCCATCCTCAGTCAGAAGCAGAGGTACGATCCCATAGTAAAGATCGCCGTAGGAGACGGCGACCGACTGGACCGGCTGGAGTTGTATGTCTCTGCCTCCCCAGTCCACGTTGCCGATGCGCACTTCCCGGATGGTGTTTCGCAGGCCAAACAATACGCGGGGTTCGCAGTAGAACGTCGGGTCGTTCAGGAATCGCTCTTCTTCTTCGTCCGATCTTTCATAGTGGAGGCGACCTATGACGCGAGCGCCTTCCTGGCGAGATGTGAATGTCGCGCACGGCATATGCAGGAACGATTCATCCGGAATGAGGGGGACGCTGGCGCGCTCCTCGGCCTTGTTGCGGACGAGCAGAATATAGGATGGGGGAGAGTGGCCGCCCACGGTTTGCAGACACTGGGAGGCCAGGCTCCAGTCGGGAGTCAGGAAGTGCGTTCGTCGCGAGCCGAGCGAGATACTGCGGTCGTGGATTTCGCTGGTGCCTGACTTTTCCCGAGCGAGGGTGCGGACGGCATCGGGAGGCACGTAATCGAACACCGTGTGTCTGATAAAGATCTCATTATTCAAAGCCCCCACGTAGATGTTGCCCGCGTCGGGTGGACACGGGGTGCCGAATTTGATGTGGCCGTAAAATGCCGAGGACGTGCTCGCGCCGTGCAGCGCGTCATTTTGATACGCCCGGGAAGGTGCCCCTGCCAGGAATCCGTTGGGCAGCATATTGAGCGCAAGCTGGTAGGTGATGAGATCCATCGTCCGTTTCAACTGATCGCGGAACTGGCTGTCTCGCGCGTAGTTCCATGCCGCTTCCATGCCGTGGAGGGTGACCGGGGTGTATCCCGGGCTGTTGAATTCGTGGAACCCGTCCGCCGAAGTGCCTCTGACCCAGACGTCGAAGGCTTCGGCTGCCTCGGCTTCGATTGAGGCATCGTCGAGGGCGCGCGAGAGGGCGACCCGGCCACCAATATTCAAGGCGTAGATGTTGGAGTACTGCCACCTGGCGGTGTGGTTGCGGATGCCCTCTACGACATTCGGAAATGCGGCCTCCATTGCGTTCTTTGTCTCGGGTGTCAGCTTGTCCTGGAAGTCGAGATAGGCGTAAACGAGCGGAATGGTGATAAAAGAAACCGCGTTTCGGTCTTTGACGCGGTCCCAGTGTGTCATCCAGAAGAAATTGCCGAAGGTCTCGGAGTTCGGTTCGAGATCCTGGCCCTCGAGCACGCTGTGGATGATGCGATTGGCCTCACCGGCGTCATCCGTGCCGTATGTTCGGTCGTCCGATAAAAGAAGCAGGACGGCGTACCAAATCGAAGCCGTACGCGTGTGTCCTGTGAAGCGGGGAAAGAATGGATCGAAGTTCCGAAGAAGGGCGACGTCCGGATCGTAGTTCTGGTCGTCGTTCTTGCGGAACCGGTCGCGCAGGAACGCAACACGGGCGCGTTGTTCGCGAAGGATGGGGTCGATGTTCATCGGAGACTCCTTTAACATTAACCGGTTGAGTAGTATATCCTGTTTCGTTCATTCCACAAATAGAAGAACACCATGTGTCAACGCATTACGACTTTTGCCATCATCGCCATCGCGCTGATGTTGATCGCATTGTTCATCACAGGTAGGACTGTACCTTCAACTGCTGCAGCATGTCCTGGGGATTTTGACGGCAATAAGCGCGTTAATATAGCCGATTTTCTGGCTTTTGTAGAGGTCTTTGGCACCAGTTCTGCGGATGCGAATTACAATGTGCAGATGGATTTGGATAATAATGGAAGCGTTACTATGGCTGATTTTCTGGCTTTTGTAGAGGTTTTTGGTACAGAGTGCGGTGGTGGCGGTGATACAAATACAACGGGTTTATTTACACAAACACTTTTCCATGGTGGTGTAACAAGAGAATATATTATATATGTGCCTGAGGCTTATGATGGAACTTCAAAAGTTCCACTGATGCTTAATTTTCACGGATATGGTGGAATTGCAAACCAGTATTTAAAATATGCAGATATGCGGCCTCTGGCAGATATAGAAAATTTTATTCTGGTTTATCCTCAAGGGACCCTGCTGAATGGAGATCCGCACTGGAATTCTGGTTTAGAATCAGATAATAATAAAAGTGATGCGGATGACTTTGGCTTTGTGGAAGCGTTAATTGATGAAATTTGTTCCAGGTATAATATTGATTCGGCAAGAGTATATTCCTGTGGTTACTCAAATGGGGCTTTTTTTACTTATGCACTTGCTTGCTATCACAGTGACAAAATAGCGGCCATAGGTTCTGTTGCTGGAACAATGATGGAGGAAACGTATAACAACTGTAGGCCATCACACCCTATGGCTATGATAAATATTCACGGTACATCAGATTATGTTGTCCCTTATGGTGGGGGAAGTAAAGGGTTATTGTCAATTGATGAGGTGCTTGCTTATTGGATAGGGTTTAATAACACCAGTACTACTCCAATAGTGAATCGTATGAATGATAGGGGAGTAACAATAGAACATTATTCCTATACAGATGGAGACAACAATACTTCTGTAGAGCATTACAAGGTTATTGACGGAGGGCATGTCTGGTTTGATATTAGCTACGATGGCTCTAATACCAGTCGTTTAATCTGGAATTTTGTGTCGAGATATGATATTAATGGAACGAACTGAATGCCCGAGAACAGCGGGAAATAACAGACCTTTTAACCAATCAGCCAGCAATCGCTGGCTCATAACTTGAGGACACATTATGCAAGTAGGAATTATGTCAGGTCAAATTGCTCGGCCGACCCTGGAGGAAACACTCGACGCCATACTTGAGCACGACATCAGGCATCTTCAATTCAATTTGGGATCCCTGAATGTGGAGGGTTCGCTATCCGATAAACTCGCAAAGGCACCTGTGGTTCGGGCGGAGATCGAAAAGCGCGGCATGGTCATCGCTGCCCTGGCTGGCACGGTCAATATGGTTCATCCCGATGAAGAAAAACGTCAGGAAGCTATCGAGCATCTCAAATTGCTTATTCCGGCGTGTGACCCGATGGGTACCTCGGTGATTGCCACCTGTACCGGATCGCGCGATTCAGAGAGCATGTGGCACTGGCACCCGGATAACGAAACAGAAGAAGCCTGGCAGGTGCTACGCAATACCCTGGAACAGGTACTGCCGGTTGCCGAAGCGGCTGGCGTGATCCTTGCGTTTGAACCAGAGATAAACAACGTTGCCAGTACAGTGCATAAGAGTCGGCAACTGATTGATGAAATGGGTTCACCCAACCTGAAAGTCGTGATGGATGCCGCCAATATTTTTGGCAAAGATGACCTGTCTCGCATGAGAGAGGTATTAGACGAGGCTTTCGAGCTTTTGGGCGACCACATTGCCATGGCCCATGGCAAAGATCTGGATCGCGGTGGCGATGCCGGACATCTCGCCGCTGGTACCGGCAAGCTCGATTACGCCCATTATGTGTCGTTGCTCTGTGGACTTCCCTTCGACGTGTCAGTCATTCTGCACGGTCTTTCCGAAGATCAGGTGGATGCCAGTGTTGCCATGCTCCGGCGTCACGCTGCAGCACACCAGTAAGGAATTGACGATATGAAAGCTAAAGTCGCCATTCTGGGTTGTGGAAGGGCGTCGCAAAAATGGCACCTGCCGACAATGCACACGCTCGCCAAACACGGCGAACTCGATTTTGTCGCGCTCTGCGATATGGATAAGTCGTTAGCGAAACAGACCGGAGAATCCTATGGTGTTCCGTGGTACACCAGTGTCGAGGAGATGCTGGAAAAACACCCGGACATCATGGCCGTAGATGTCATCACCGGCGACCCCCTACACCATGTGCTTGCCAGGTTGATCGCAGAGCACGGCAAACACGTCATGGTGGAAAAGCCGATGGCGCTGACCTTGCCCTGTTGTGACATCATCATCGATGCCTGCCGCCGCAACGGCGTGCATTTTGAGGTGGCAGAAAATTACTTTCGCATGCCGAAGCAGCGGATGATCATTAAGCTCATTGAAGAGGGGATTCTGGGCGATATCGTTCGCGTATATTTTGTCGAGCCAAAGCGGCAAGATCCATTTGAGCCGACCGTTACGCACAGCGGTTTGGGCCGACCCATCTCGGGCTTTGGTCGCACTTCTGGCATGTGCATGGATATGGGCGCACATCGGTTGTCACAGTTGCGGTTGTACGCCCAAAGTGAGCCTCAGCAGATTACCGCGACGGTGAGAAAGTACCGGTCGGATCCCATGAGTATCCATGAAGACTGGGCGCATGCAATGATCGATTTTGCAAGCGGCGCAGTGGGTATTTATGAGACATCGCGCCTTGGTGAGGCTCAGAAATATTGCCAGATTATCGGTAATCTTGGCGGTATTCTCGATACCGACTATTTCGGCCCGGAGATCCCCCTGCGTTTGCGCATCGGCGAGGAGATGCAGGACATTCCTGTCGAGACTGTACGTCGCAAAATCAATGGCGTGGATGTGCTGCAACGGATCGTCGTGCATACGGATCCCGAGATCGTCTATGAGAATCCGTTTCGGGACTATGCCATTGACGATTGGTGTGTCGGTCATGCCTCCGAGATCATGAGCATCGCGAATGCAGCGCTCAACGACGAGCCTCCCGAATACGGTCTCGGCGGTCGCAAAGATGTGGAGATGGCCATGGCGATTTACGAATCGTCGCTTAACGGCATGACACCCATTAAGTTGCCCCTTGAGGACGTGACCTCCTACGAACAGATGGTGCACGAAGATTATCTCGAAAAATTTGGCCATCCCATTTTATGAGACAACCTTTAGAAAAACCAGGAGAGGGAAACAAACATGCAAGAAGGCAACGGTCAGGAAATGGACGCGCTTTGGGGCGAAGATGTCATTGCACTGCGCGCTGAAAATGCAGAACGGGGGCAACTCTTTAATGATGGCAATTACGCCATGTTTATCCACTGGGGTCCGTATGCTCAACTTGCCAACAAAGTCGATGGCAAAACGTATTACGGCATTGGCGAATGGATCATGAACCCGCGCATGGCCAATATTCCGGTCGAGGAATATATGGAAATGGCTAAAACCTTTAATCCTGTCAATTTTGATGCAACAGAAATAGCACAACTGGCCAAAGACGCGGGCATGAAATACATCATTATCACCAGCAAACACCACGATGGTTTTGCTATGTATCGCTCAGCCTGCAACGACTTTAATATTGGTGCAGTTACCCAGTTTAATCGCGACCCCATGAAAGAACTCGCCGGGGCCTGCAAAAAACTCGGTCTCGGATTTGGATTCTACTACTCTCACAATCAGGACTGGACTTTTCCAGGTGGTGCAAACGGGCCAGACACAGATGCCGATGGCAACCCGGCCACCTTCGACGATTATTTTGTCAAAAAATGCCTGCCACAGGTCGAAGAAATCACCAGCCAGTACGGCCCCATCGAACTCATCTGGTTTGACACACCCGGACAGATGCCCAAAAAGTACATTGAGCAACTCATCGAAGTCGTGCGCAAAAATCAACCCAATGCGCTCGTTTCAGGCCGCGCCGGGCACGGGCTGGGCGACTACAAGACGCTGGGTGATATGGATGTGCCATCCACCAATGTTGAAGGTATGTGGGAAAGCGTCGATACCACCAACGACTCCTGGGCTTTTGCCTGGTACGATGAATACTGGAAAACACCCAAAGAAATTCTTCGCCGCCTGATCTCCTGTGTTGCCAGAGGTGGCACTTACATGCTCAACATAGGTCCCCGCGGTGACGGTTCAATACCCGAAAGAGCTGCCCGCACTTTACGTGCTGCTGGCGAGTGGATCAAGCGCTATCCCCAGGTCGTCTATGGTACCGATGCATCACCCTGGCAACATGTCCTGCCCTGGGGAGATGTGACGGTAAAAGACAATACGCTCTTTCTCAGTATTTTCAACTGGCCTGCCTCTGGTACACTTTATCTGCCAGGCCTCAAAACAGAAATCGAATCTGCATCCCTCCTCGGTGGCGATCAATCTATACCTTTTGAGAAAAAACACGGCTGGACCTGCTTTGAGCTATCGCCGCAGGCACCCGAAAACCTGGTTTCAGTTCTTGAAGTCAAACTCAAAGGCACGCCGAAAGCCGATTCGACCTGGGCAATTGATCCCGAAATAGAGACCGAAATTTTTTCAGAAGCTGCTGTCGTTGAAAATGCCACATTGGCAAATCAACGCTGGATGGAAAAATTTGGAGAATGGAAACACGTTAGCCGTGTCCATAAATGGACGCCTGAAGGCAAAGCGACCTGGACGGTCAACGTTCTTGTACCTGGAGACTACATCGTAGATCTCACCTATTCGGGTGAAGGGCGTCTCGTCTGGGGGGTTAGTATTGAAAATGGTGAACACATTCAAAATCAGCAAAATTCGTCGCATAACTACCAGCGTTTTCCCATTGGCTGGATTAATTTTTCCGGGCCGGGTACTTACAAAATCAGCGTTTCCTGTCTCGAAGGCGATTTGAGCAAAGCCAGTCTAAAATCGATTCACTTCACTCCTGTTCACAGTATTCTCTAAATCCATTGCAGGAGATACAGATGACACAGGACTTCACAGAACAAAACAGATCTTTAACGCTCGGCAAAGGTGTCAATACCGATTTTACCGCAACTGAAGTAAACAAAGTCTCCTATGATAAAGGCTTTTATATTGCGTTCAAAGAAGCCGGATTTGATTCCGTCCGTTTCTTTATTAAACAGGGCTGGAATCCGGAATTCTATAAACCGGCAGTTGACGATGCGTTGGAACTCGGCTTAAAAGTCATCCTTGTTCCTTTTTCGATGTATTGTTGGGGAAAAGAAAGCCTTGTACAGTGGTGGGGTGAAGTTGCGGAATATTATGGAGACTATCCTGCCGAGTTGATTTTTGAAGCTTTTAACGAACCCAAAATGGCAGGACACCCCGACGGAGAAGAAGCTGAAACCATGGCATGGTATTCTGCGTGTATCCAGGAAATTCGCAGATCAAATCCAACGAGATTGATAGCCGTTGGTGGGCCGCATTTTAATGGCGTGCAGCTGCTCACGAAATATGTAACACCGGAGTATCTTTCATATACGCTCCAGGATGGAACCGGTTTTGCCGATGACCCCAATATTTGGGGCGTTTTTCATTGTTATCACCCCAAACCTTTTACCCACGGTGCAATAGACCAGGATATCAACAAAGATCATCCAGGCTGGCGAGAAACCATACTTGCAGATTTGGAAGAAGCAGACGCGTGGTCAAAAAAACACAACAAAAAGGTCTATCTCAGTGAATGGGGCGCACGTCTTAATCATGAAATAAGGCATGTTGAAGAATACACGGGCTTTATGGTACCTGAGCTTGCCAAAAGAAATATTGAATGGTCGTACTACTGTGGTGTATTCAATAATGCCTGGCCCTACGGACTGTATAATTCAGAATGGGGATTTGCAGGTGTTGAAGGTGTGGTAAAAAATTTGACCGGAAAAGAACCGCCGGCAGAAGTCCCGCCTACCAACCAGATCGTCAATTCGGACTTTCAGCTCGATTTGGCAGACTGGAACGCATCCGAATATGCCATTATGGGGACTGCTGACGGACAAGGTGTAGATGGAACACGGGCCATCAGAGTGCATGTGCCTTTTACCTTTGACCCCGACGTGGGGCGCGGGGTGATACCGTCGCTCTATCAGCAATACGAGCCGGACTGGAAGTTTCGCGTAAGGGGAAAGGTGCAGGCAAATAAGTACACTATCCAACTCCGGGAAGGCAGCATATACCGGATCTCGTTTTGCGCGAGATGCGAAGTCGGTACCGCGCGGTTGCACATTCAGCTTGGTCACGCCCCCGAAAATGACCCCGTCATCTGGACCTCTGAAGAAATAACTGTAGATAGCAAACTGAAAAAATACGAACTCGAGTACGAACATGCCGTCCAAGCGGTCAGAAACGTCCGCTTCTCTTTTATCTTCCTCGACCGTCATTCAGAGATCCTTCTCGACCAGATTGAACTGCGCGGCCGAAGACCTGAATAAGCAGAGGAGGCGATCTTTATGTCAGCTTTAGAAAAAACCAATATCGTTTTTATTCTCGCCGATGACATGGCTGTTTGGGCGGCGGGTTGTTATGGCAATGCAGAAATTCGAACGCCAAACCTCGACCGCATGGCGGCAACAGGCGTGCGGTTTGAGAATTTCTTTGTGACGATTCCGGTGTGTTCGGCAAGCCGGGCTTCTTTTTTGACCGGGCGGATTCCGTCTCAGCACGGCGTTCACGATTTTATTGCGGGTCAGGTCAATTTTGGGACCAAAGGACTGAGTTTTCTCGACGATGAAGTTTGTTACACAAATATTTTGGCTGACAATGGGTGGGCATGTGGTCTGTCGGGCAAATGGCATTTGGGCAATTCGTCTCTTCCGCAATGTGGATTTTCTCACTGGTTTGCGCATCCGGGTGGGGCGGGCGTTTATAACGATCAGGAAATGATACGCGATGGTGTGACAGAGGTTGTGCCCGGTTATGTGACGCATGTGATTACGGATGATGCGCTTGAATATATCGATGCTCACGCAGAAGATGAAAATCCATTTTATCTGAGTGTTCATTATACTGCGCCACACGCGCCGTGGATCGGTCATCCTCAGGATATTGTGGATTCTTATGATGACTGTGCGTTTGAGACGTGCCCACAGGAACCACTCCATCCATGGGCAAAGGTGCCTGAGGATGATGCAGACCTGCCGGCCCGGTCAATGAGAGGGCTGAGCAATAACCTGGGGCAGCGCGAAAGTTTGAAGGGATATTTTGCGGCGGTGACTGCGATGGATCTGGATGTGGGGCGGATTTTGGACAAGCTGGAAGAAAAGGGTTTGCGCGAAAATACGCTTGTGGTGTTTACTTCTGACAATGGGTATTCGTGCGGGCAACATGGGTTTTGGGGTAAAGGCAATGGAACTGATCCGGTGAATATGTATGAGAATTCGATTAAAGTGCCTTTCTTAGCTACGCACCCGGGTGTGATTCCAGAAGGCACGGTGCAATCGGCGCTGGCTTCGGCTTATGATATTTTGCCCACGTTTTTGGACTATGTTGATCTTCCGCTTCCCGATACGAATTTGCCAGGCCAATCGCTGGTCCCCGTGTTGAAAAATGAGAGTGCAAAAGGTCGTGACTGTGTTGTCATTTATGATGAGTATGGTTATTGCAGGATGATTCGGACCGCCGAGTGGAAATACATCCATCGTTATCCAGATGGACCAAATGAGCTTTACGATGTTGTGAATGACCCCGATGATCGCAACAATTTAATCGATGACCCGGCACAGGCTGATCGCGTGAAATATCTCAAAGGAGAGATGGAAACGTGGTTTAAGAAATATGTGATTCCAGATATCGATGGGCGCATATACAATGTGAAGGGTTCTGGCCAGTTGCGGCCTGTGGGTAGAAAATGGGAAGATGGAAAAGAACCTTTTTCAGAGGCTGTAATCAGGATACCAGTGAGAAATGAGTGAGATTGAGTTCAGGCGAGCGATGGTAGGGGATGTGGAGGAGGTCCTTCGCGTAATGGCGCAGGCGTTTGGGAGGGCGCCGGGATCGGAGAAGTACGAGCGCGACAAGGAGAGAATTACGAGGGAGACTGACGCGCATTGGGTGCTTGTGCGAGAGGGGGAGATCGTCGGGGCGGCGCATGTTCGGCGGGAGGAGATTCAGGTGGGGCAGGCGGTCGTGGCCAAGGCAGATGTCGGGGAGGTGTGTATCGCGCCGAGTTGCCAGGGGG
>VXRD01000084.1 GCA_009838845.1 Gemmatimonadota bacterium
TTACAATACCAAAAATAAACATCATATAAGTCGCAAGCTCCAAACTCGCTACCAGAACAAAATCAAAAAACAGCATACGCTCTACTCCAAATATAACTCTATATATAAACTTAGACTCTGCCTCTCCCAACAAGTCGGCAACATGCGCTATCGACAAATACACACTGCCAATAACAATCCCACCACCCACAAAGCCTACACTCGCAACCGCAGCGATCTTTGCCAAAATCACCGTATATTGCGACAACGGCAGCGCAAACATCTGATAATGCGTTTCTGATCGCCACTCGGAGCTGAAGGTGTATGCCAGAAAAAAGGGCAGACTCAGAACGAGGATAGTTTTTGTCAGACTGATGGGCAACGTAACGGTTATCAGAAATTTGATGATCGTCCCCATCTGTTCTTGTGCAACAAGCTGTTCTTGCGAAACATTTGCCACCTTCATAAGCCCATAAGCATTTATCCCAGCAATCAAAAGAAGCAAAAACAGAAAAAGGATTTTATTTGCCTTAAGTTCCTTCACGTATAATGCAAAAAATGGTTTCATGTCACGATTCCAGGTAAAGGTGGAAAATGATGTTGCATCCCGAAGACGGGCGGACGGCTAAAAACCTTCTGGATCGCGGCTCAAAAACATGCCGCGATGACAAAGCCTGCCCCTGCATGTTCTAACCAGGGGGACCGTCCCCTACAACAGGATAGTACCAAACCCTACATTACCGGGCGGGCACGGGGGCGTCGCCCCTACATTGATGGAAGGACGTAGAGAGACACCCTCCTACATCGCCACCATCTCAAACATCTCCGAAAGCGACTCCCCGCGTTCTTCTCTCAGCGCATCTGCATTGCCAGAAAGCGCGATCTCGCCCTCTTTCATAAACATCACATCCTCGATAAACTCGCCCACTTCGTGGACCAGATGCGTCGAAATCAAAATTGTCTGCTCCCCAAATCGAAACTCGCTAAACAACGCTTCCACAATGCGTTTGCGCGACGGGGGATCAATGCCGGACAGCGGCTCATCCATCAAAACAAGATCACTCGGCCAGGAAAACGCGCACACCACCTTGAGCCGTCCCTGTTGCCCCCGCGAAAGCGCACCCACCTTCTTATCGCCATCCAGCCCCATAAAACTCAGCAAACTGCGCGCCTTATCCATATCCCACATCGGATAAAAGCGCGCCAAAAATTCGACCTGCTCCATCACCTTCATCCAATCGTAAAACGGATTGACCTCCGTCAAATAAGCCACATGCTGTCGGGTCTTCACACTCACCTCTTGCCCCATCACCTCGGCGGATCCCCGCGACGGACGGGTCAAACCAGCCAGAATGCGGAACAAAGTACTCTTCCCACTCCCGTTCTCGCCCAACACACCTTGCACGCGCCCGCGCTCAACCTGAAAAGAAACACCGCGCAGTGCCCACGCGCCCGGATATCGCTTCCACATGTCTCGAACATCGATCATCATGTCAAATCCTCCTCTATCTTGCGCAACAAATCGGCAATTTGCTCGCTGGAAAGATCCAATTCGCCAACCTCTACAACAAACCGCGCAGCAGCGCTATGTGCCAACGCCCGCTTCTCATCCTCAATCTTTTTCCCATCCTCTGTCACAAACGAACCCTGCCCACGCCGCGTAAAAACAAACCCCTCTCGCTCAAGCTCTGCATAAGCCCGCGCCATCGTATTGGGATTCACGCCCATTTCCTTCGCCATATCCCGCACAGAAGGCAACTTTGACCCCGGCGAATAAACCCCGCGCACCGAACGCTTTTTGATCTCGCCGATAATTTGTAGATAAATAGGTGCATTCGGATCAAACTCATAAGGTGGCATACAAATGCCTCCTGACTTTTTTTACAGTCATAGATTGAACCTCATATTTCCGCGCGTTTTTCATACACAACAAGCCCAATAACCATAAAGATGACACCCATCAGAATGGTATAGACAAAAGGTGCCAACTCTATTTGCCCAGAAGGCGTGGGAGTAATTGAAATTTGCCCTAAAAAGTCTAATACAGTCGTCATTTGGTTGAAAAATCGAAAAAATAAAAACACAGCAATTGCAAAAAAAACAACCGCTGTCAATCCCCGATACCGCTTAACCGCAAATTTCACCCCCTCCATCCCAGTCACAACGCCGAGAATGAAAACCATATATGTCACGAGCGCCAAACCAGTTATAAAAACAAAATTCAAAAATCCTGTAACTTCTGTGTTATCAAATGCTATAATCTGTACGTCTGGCAAGTCGGCCAACACCCAAAAATACAGACCACCAATAACAATCCCACCACCTACAATACCCTTACTCGCAACCGCAGCGATTTTTGCCAGAATCATTGTGTATTGTGATACCGGCAGTGCAAACATCTGATAATGCGTTTCTGATTTCCACTCTGCATTGAAAGCATGTGCCAGCAAAAAGGGCAGACTGAGAACAAGGGTAAAAGGAGGAAGAAGAATAAAGAAGGACAACTTGAGAAATTCGCCGGATGCAATTTGTTGCGAAATATCTTCTATTTCGATAAATCCATAGATATTTATCCCCACAAGCAAAAGGAGCAAAAATAAAAAAAGGGTTTTATTCGCTTTGATCTCCTTCACATACAGCGCAAAAAATGGTTTCATTTCATACTCCTTTGAAATCGCGGTAGACTGGATCGCGGCTCAAGTTTGCCTCTGCATGCTTTAAGCAGGGGATAATACCGCGAGGACAACCAAAACCTTCTGGATCGCGGCTAAAATCCTGCCGCGATGACACTCTCTTCTCACATTTTACCCCTGACCTTCTTTCAACAATTCAAGAGCTGCGTTGATCAAAGGATCATCCTCTGGCTTATCGGGAAATTCAACGTGAACATCAGGTGATATACCCTTCCCTTCTAACGGCTCGCCATCGGGCGTCAAAGCCACCCACGACGGAAGAAACACAGTCACCTTATTTGCCAGGCGCATGGGTTTTGGATTGCCCGAACTACCGTAGGACTTCTCGCCCATCAGCGTGCATTGCGGTGCCTGCTTCATCATCAACAAAAACGCCTCGCAACTGCTCATATTGACCGGCCCCATCAAAACGACCGTGCGTCCTCGAAACCCGGGCCGAATCGGCTTCAGCGTTCGCGTCTTAATCTTGGAAAAACCAGAAGGACTGGAAGTGTCGCGATTGAGATGGCCAGCATATACCACAGATCGCTCGACAAATCGACCAGCTATCTTTTTTGCCAACCGCTCGTCGCCTCCGCCGTTGAATCGAATATCCAGAATCAGTGTATCATCGGGCGACAGTCCGTCGACCCATTTCTCGGCGGCCTCAATATTCCGCTCGATATTCCGGGCAGTCTGTTGTGACCAACTTCCAATCATCAGATACGCAGGTCCATCTGGAAACCTCCCGGTAGCCACCACCTGATTGAGGAATTGAAACTGAGGTACTGCTTTTTTTATTAAATCAAAGTCCACGTTGGGGCGAACGCTTCCGCTTCGTCGAAAGCTGGCGAAGGTTTCACCATCTGTATTGAGCAAGGTTGCCACCTTGATCCGGATATGAGCATCGCGGGCAACCTCAAGGAGTTGTCCGGCAAGAATGGCGAACTGGCGGGAAGTCTTCGCATTGACCAACCGAGACTCGAACTCGGCAAACCTGGCGTCCCAATCTATGCCCCGCAGATCGCGATGGGAATACTTCTCCTCAATGGCTGACCTCAACTGCATCAACGATTTCTGATTTTGGAGTTTTTTCTTTCGCGCGTTGGCGGGATCAGAACCCTCCCGGTGATCGCGAAGCAAAATAGGCAAGATGCGTTGAGCCTGTTCATGGTCTTGCTCGGCGGCCAGGCGAACCCACTTCACGGCTTCATCATCGTCTTTTGGAACACCCATACCCTCGTAATACATCACGCCAAGCCTGAATTGTGATCTGGGCAGTCCCAGATCCGCAGCCTTGCGATACCACTTTACAGCCTCTGTATTGTCTTGTTGCATACCCTCGCCTCTAAAATACATCAAGGCAAGGTTGTACTGTGCCTTTGTATCTTCTTGCTCAGCGGCCATGCGAAGCCATTTCTTGGCCTCCTTATAGTTTTTCAACACCGTCAAACCGAGGCGATACATTACACCAAGTCGGACTTGTGATTTAACATCTCCTTGCTCAGCAGCCATGCGAAACCATGTCGCTGCCTCTTCTCCATCTTGATCTACACCCTGACCTTTGTAATACATATAGCCAATGAAATACTGTGCTCCGGCATGGCCTTGCTCAGCAAGAGGTAGCAATTCTTTGAGTGCCGTCGCGTAGTCACCCCGGTTATAAGCCTTTCTACCGTCCTGATAATCCCCCCACGCCAATGGCGCGAGGATCAGACACAGCGAGAAAATAAAAAGCAAGCGTCGCATTTGCCCCTCCAATCGAGTGAAAAATCAGCAGTGTCTTAGTGTTCTACCTAAATAATACACTAACACGCATCAATTGTCAAACGAAAAAATAAAAAACTCCTCAAAACCCGAAGGCTCTGAGGAGTTAAATAGCGATCTATTGCCTGGATGATACACGGGACGGCGGCACAGGGCCTGCCCCGTAGTGGCTCTATACGAGGACCGTCCCCTACAACAACATACCGCGATGACAGCCAAATTATATCATCGCCCCTTCCACATCCTGGCCCGGGTTATGAAAACTGAGGGATCTTGCCGCCACTCTCCATAGCCGATGCGTTGGTCATCTGTCAGATAATTGATCTTATCATCAATACAGGCAGCCAAATCCGCATCTTCCACACCAAGCGTAAAGCCACCATACTCAACCGCCGAATCCAGCGCCGTCACCACAAACGCACCACCCGAAGCATGAACCGCATCGCGGTTGCCGATCTCTCCTCGCGCCAGGACATCTACCCTACCAGACGCAAGCGCACCCAGTAATTCCTCTTCCCCCAGATAAACCACCTGCGGCATCGTATCTACAGCCGGGAAAATGCGCTGCCTGCCCTCGAGGTTCGGCGACGCGCCAGCAGCAGTGATAAAAAAATTCGCACTCCCATCGGCGACCACCGTATCCGTCTGCGTTTCAACGCGCACACCCTCAGCGAGCACACCATCGGCATTGACCAGACCCGTCAGCACCAGTAAACGCGCCTCACCCGTCGTACTCGCCAGAACCCCCACGCGCACATCGCTCGTCAAATCGTCGTGACTCGCCCAGCGCGCCCCATCTTCGGCACGCACCAAAAGCGACTGCCGAAACACAATATGCCCCGAAGTAAAAGTCACCACCTGATTACCCATCTCATCGCGGGTTCGAGAATCCAGAATCGTAATACCACCGCCGACAACATCGTATTCCGGACCAGCCGACAGCAACCATATATTGGGCCATATATCAATACCTCGACGGGAAAACGACAACCCCGCACCATCCATAGCCTCAAGAGCCGTCAACAAATCCGCCTCATAACCCATATGCGTATTAAACCCGGCAGAATTCGGATCGGGATCTGCACTGGAACTAACCGGCGCGAAAAAAGCGAAAAAACCAAAATTGAGCACGCGATCCGCACAAGCCGACGACGGAGACATCCTCGTCACCTGCGCCCTCCCCCCAACGGGCAAATTGACCACCACCTCATCGCCGGCATTAATCGGAATACTCGACCATAAACCGATCACGCGCCCGTCCTGCGATACACGCGCCTGATAATAACCCGTCGCATCGCCCGCAATCTCCAACCGCATCCGACCATCTTCATCCGTCATTCCCGACCACGCATACTCTGCCACCTGCCCCGCAATAGAACGCGCAAACTCTACCATTGCACCACTCACCGGCCCATCATCCTGCTGCACAGAAGCCACCACCACAGCCCCTGACGCATTGTTTTCCACCGCCAACTTACTCAGCGGCTGTCCAACCTGCTCATCCACCTCCATCATCACCCGCTCACCACCACAGTGCCACATCAATCCAGCGACAAGGACCAGTACAACCACACTACCAAACCCTTTCATCATAACAATCATCCTTATACTAATTGGTCAGTCAAAAAAAATTAGCTAACATTTTTCTAATAGACTGGATTGCGGCTAAAATCATGCCGCAATGACAACCGTCGTTCGTCACGCCCCTGCTTAAGGCATACAGGAGCAGGCTCTGCATGTTTTAAGCAGGCGTCCACCAGATACACTCACTCATCTCTCTTGTGCTTCATCCTTTGATAGCGCGTCACCTGATTTTTATTTTTTACAAAAGCAACCACAACGATCACCACAAATACACCAATAGCCAACAGACTTCCCACCTCTTTTTTTGGATGATCCATCCACCACGCCAGAGCAATCACTGCCCCAACGGATATGCCAGCCATTACAATCTCGCGTATCATTTGCTCGCCCCTTCAAAAATGTAAATCCCTTCAAACCTCTTCGCATCCACCAAAAAATACACCATCAACAAATTTCAGTCCACACAAAAAGACTGACATAGGCACAGGCACAAGTAACACTATCATTTATATAATTTTATATATATCTTGAAACAGCACTCTAATGCACAACGTCAGTAATAACAAACAAAACCTCTAGATCGCGGCTCAACACCATGCCGCGATGACGAGGGCTATCACCCGTATAACACTTTATGGGGCAGGCTTTCACAGTGAACTGGTCTGGATTGCGACCAGTTGTAAACCGTTCCACACTTCACATGCTCTTAACCATCACAACCACATACAACCCCGCAACCGACCTGGGCTACCTGCTGCACAAACATCCTGGTCGCGCACAAACGTTTGACTTGTCTTTTGGTCGCGCACATGTATTTTATCCCGAAGCCACAGATAAAAAATGCACGGCTGCCCTATTGCTCGACCTCGACACCATTGGCCTCAAACGCCGTCGCCAAAACACCTTTGCATTTCGCGATTACGTCACAGATCGTCCCTATGTCGCCTCCTCGTTCACCAGCGTAGCCATCGCCCGCGTATTTGGCACCGCGCTCAAAGGCCAGTGCGCTGACCGACCTGACCTCGTCACCCGGCCCATCCCCTTGCGCGCGGAAATCCACGTTCTTCCTTGTCGCGGTGGCGACCAACTGCTCAACGACCTGTTTCAGCCATTGGGATATAAAGTCACAGCCAAACCGCACCACCTCGATGAAAAATTCTCAGAATGGGGGTACAGCCCGTATTACACCGTCGCACTCGAAGCGAACATCCCACTAAAAGACCTGCTCACCCATCTCTACGTCCTCATCCCCGTACTCGACGACGACAAACACTACTTCGTCAGCCAATCAGAAATCGACACCCTGATGCGCCGCGGCGAAGGCTGGTTATCAGACCATCCCAAACGCGACCTCATCATCGACCGATATCTCAGACACCAGCGCATCCTCACCCAAGAAGCCTATCGCCTTATGGATGAACAACCCTTAGAGCGCAATATCAAAGACAACGAACTCGTCGTCGAAAACAACCTCAGGCTGAACCAGCAACGGCACAATGCCGTACTCAAAGAACTCGAAATCAGCGGCGCACAACGCGTACTCGATCTCGGCTGCGGTGAAGGCCACTTCACACAAGTCCTGTCAGAACGCCCCCAATTCACCAAAATCCTCGGCATGGAAGTTTCACACCATGCCTTGAGCCGCGCTCACAAACGCCTCGAGCAACCCATACAGCGCAACCGCATCGAACTCATCCACGGATCGCTATTCTACCGCGACACGCGCCTCGACGGTTATGACGCCGCAGTACTCTTAGAAGTCGTCGAACATCTCGACCCATCGCGACTACCTGTCTTCGAACGCGTCTTATTCGAATATGCCCATCCCAACACCGTCATCATCACCACCCCAAACGCCGACTTCAACACGCGCTGGGAATCTCTTCCCGCCGGACAATTTCGCCATCCCGACCACCGATTCGAGTGGTCGCGCAAACAATTTCAACACTGGACACAAGGCATCGAAAAAAAATTCAACTACCACACAACAATCAAACCCATCGGTCCCGTAGATCCCGAAGCAGGTCCACCAACGCAAATGGCCGTATTTAATACAAAATAAACCATGAACATCACACTCCCCGAAATCTCCCTCGTCGTCCTCATCGGCGTATCTGGCTCTGGTAAATCCACATTTGCCAAAACCCACTTCAAACCGACCGAAGTCCTCTCCTCCGACTACTTCCGCGGACTCATCAGCGACGACGAAACCGATCAGACCATCACAAAAGAGGCATTTGAAACCCTCCACTACGTGGCAGCCAAACGCCTCGCCAATTACAAACTCACCGTTATCGACGCCACCAGCGTACAGGAAAGCGCCCGCAAACCCCTCGTCGCACTGGCCAAACAACATCACGTCTTCCCCATCGCCATCGTCCTCGACATGCCCGAAGACCTCTGCCGCGAGCGCAACAAACACCGCCCAGACCGCAACTTTGCGCATCGCGTTATCGCACAACAACGCCATCAACTCCGCCGCTCGTTCAGACGCCTCAAACGCGAGGGATTTCGCCGCATCTACACCCTGCGCTCAGAAGAGGAAATCCAGCGCGTGTGTGTCACACGCGAAAAAGTTTGGCCCAACCGCCGCGACGAACGCGGCCCCTTTGACATCATCGGCGATGTACACGGCTGTTACGACGAACTCCTCACGCTACTCGACAAACTCGGCTACGACATTCAGTCCAACCATATAGCACCACCGCCAGGGCGCAAAGCCATCTTTCTCGGCGACCTCGTAGATCGCGGTCCCAAAACACCCCAGGTGCTCGACCTCGTCATGCAAATGGTCGATTCCGGCGCCGCCCTCTGCATCCCCGGCAATCACGACACGCGCCTCGTTCGCGCGCTACAGGGCAAAAAGGTCAGACCCACTTATGGCCTTTCCGAAACCCTCGAACAGCTCGAATCATATCCCATTGAAGACCACAAACGCTATGCAAAATTCCTCGACAGCCTCGTCAGCCACTACATACTCGACGACGGCAACCTCATCGTTGCACACGCCGGAATGAAAGAAGAACTCGCCGGACGCACCTCGGGCACCGTGCGCGCCTTCGCGCTATATGGCGAAACCACGGGTGAAACCGACGAATTTGGCCTGCCCATCCGCCTCAACTGGGCGGCGCGATATCGCGGCACAGCCACCGTCGTCTATGGACACACCCCCGTATCCGATCCCGAATGGCTCAACAACACCATCAACATCGACACGGGCTGCGTCTATGGCGGCGCACTCACAGCCCTGCGCTATCCCGAAAAAGAATGCGTTTCCTTACCCGCGCTCAAAACATATAGCAAACCCTCGCGTCCTCTTACCTCTCAGACCACGCGCTCCGCACAGCAAACGCACGACGACATGCTCGACATCGCCGACGTCAGCGGCAAACGCGCTGTAGATACCTTTCTCATCCCGCGCATCACCATCCGCGAAGAACACGCCACAGCCGCACTCGAAATCATGAGCCGCTACGCCATCGACCCCAAATGGCTGATCTACCTGCCGCCGACCATGTCCCCATCAAAACCCAGTTCGCGTCCCAATATCCTCGAGCACCCCGATGAAGCTTATGCCTACTACCGGGAAAACAACATCACTCAGGTCATAGCAGAAGAAAAACACATGGGATCCCGCGCCATCGTCATCCTGTGCAAAAATGACGAAGTTGCCCGCACGCGTTTTGGCCTATCCGAACCCGCACCCGGCGCGTGCTATACCCGAACAGGCCGCTCCTTCTTTGACGATACAACCCTCGAAACCGCATTCCTTTCCCGTCTCCAAAATGCCGTCTCCAAAGCCGACCTCTGGAATGACCTCAACACCACATGGATAGCCCTCGACTGCGAACTCATGCCCTGGTCTGCGCGCGCACAACAACTATTGCAAGAACAATACGCAGCTGTCGGTGCCTCTGCCCGTGCCTCGCTCAACGCCACCATCGAGGCCCTCAACGCCACCGCGACCAACAACATCGACGTCGCCGATTGGCTCGCCAAATACAGAGCCAGTTCACAGCGCATCGACCACTACATCCACGCGTACCGCGCCTACTGCTGGCCCGTTCACAATCTCACAGACCTCAAACTCGCGCCCTTTCACATCCTCGCCACAGAAGGAAGCGTTCACCACAACCATCCACACACCTATCACATGGAAACCCTCTCAAAACTGTGTGTGGCTGATCCCGAACTCCTCCATGCCACGTCATACCGCGTCGTCGATCTCAACGACACACAAAGTTGTGCCAACACCACTGCATGGTGGAAAGAAAAAACAGCACAGGGCAGCGAGGGCATGGTCGTCAAACCCATAGATTTTATTGCGCAAAATAAAAAAGGCCGGCTGATCCAGCCCGCCATCAAATGCAGAGGACGCGAATACCTCCGCATCATCTACGGTCCCGAATACACCACCCTCGAAAATCTCGAAAAATTGCGCTGGCGCAATGTCAAAACCAAGCAATCCCTCGCCCTGCGCGAATTTGCCCTGGGCCTCGAAGCCCTCAGCCGCTTCGTTCAAAACGAGCCCCTGCGCCGCATCCACGAATGCGTCTTTGGCGTCCTCGCGCTCGAAACAGAGCCCGTGGATCCGCGGCTGTAGTCAGGAGGAGGTCGCAAATGTTTTTCAAAAAAGCATTTCTATTTGTTACCACCCTTGCATTGCTGGCCCTTGTGAGTCAAGCCTCTGCTGGTCCAAATGCAAATGCTACGCTATCGCTCGATCTCATTCCCGATGGTGGACCGGGCAACCAGACAGATGATGGCGTTACTTCAGGTACTATCTCTGGACAGGGCACAAAAATTGCTATTGAAGTCTTCGCAAAAGGTGTGAGCACACCTCTCGCTGGCGTAGTCGTCATATTCGATTTTGATCCTGCTATTTTGACTTTTGACAAAGCCGAAAACAGTGCGTTCGCCTTTGTTGTTCCAGAACCAGACTCGACTGGCACAAACTTCGCATCTGCTACCCTTGTCACCCTGCCGGAATCCGGTTTTGTAGCACGCGCTGAATTTACCACTGCAGTGGATGTAACGGATAAGGCATTTACCCTTGGCATTAAAATGGTTACACTTGCTCAAAGCGTGGCATTGATCGACGAAATCACAACGACAAATATCATATCGTTTAACGAGCCTACAATTGGCGAATTTGAAGGCATGCTACTCCACCTCGACACACAAATTGAAACACCCGCTGTACAGAACAACAGACTGATCATACCCGAACAAACAGCAGGCGATACGATACAATTCCAACTCTTTGTTCCAATGGCTGCAGACAAACAAACTTATGGTTACGAAATAGAACTCGACCTGCCAGACAAGACATTTTTCGACTACATCGGCAACATATCGGGCACGAGTTTTACAGGTGCCTCCCTGCGCCAAACACCGGACCGTCCTGTCCTATCGGCACTGCTCATCTCTACCCCTGCTGTGCCAGCCAATGGTTATCTCGGTCAAATTGACCTGCAAGTGACCAACACCCTTGCACCAGAAACAACGCTCATTGTCAAAACCACTTTAATGGCCGACCTCAGTGGACAACAGGACTCATTGGATGTGTCCAACGCCGTGATCACTATTGCTATCATTTCCGGCGATTTCGATGGCGACCACGACGTTGACTTTTCCGATTTTCTCGCCTTTACCGGCGTTTTTGGATTATCATCATCAGATGCCAATTACGATGCCCGTATGGATATGAACGACGATGGTGTCATTAACTTTTCCGATTTTCTCATCTTTGTTAGCGTCTTTGGCACCACATACTCATAGATGAAACCAGATTTTTTTTAACCATCGAGCTACCGCTCACTTTCAAAAAAGGATATCTCATGCCAGATCGTCCCAATATTCTCTTCATCATCACCGATCAGCAATACGCCGGGGCCATGTCCTGTGCGGGCAACCCCGACGTACACACTCCAAATATGGACAGCCTCGCCGAAACCGGCGTGCGCTTCACCCGCGCCTATTGCACGCATCCCCTGTGCGGTCCCCAGCGCGCCAGCTATATGACGGGCCTCTACCCCCATCAAAACGGCGCCACGAGCAACGGCACCCCGATCAAAGCCGAATACAAAGGCAAAACCCTCGGCAACTTTCTCAAAAACGCGGGTTATGACTGCGCCCTCTCGGGCAAATGGCACGTCCCGGGCACCACACCCGAAGAAAGCGGCCTCGAAGTCATCTGCGGCAACCGCGACGACGAAGTGCCCCTTTGCGCCATCGAATTTATGAAACGCGACCGCGACAACCCCTTCTTCCTCATCGCGTCATTCCTCAATCCCCACGACATCTGCCAGGTCGCCCGCAGTCAGCCGCTTCCGCAAGGTCCCGTGCCAGAACCCGCAACCATAGAAGAATGTCCCAACCTGCCCGCGAACTTCGCCATCCCACCCTATTCACCAGACATTTTGCAAATGCTGCGACAGGCCAACCGCCGCGTCTATCCCACTATCGAATACACCGAAGACGACTGGCGACACCTCCGCTTCCTCTATTACCGCCTGTGCGAAAAAGTCGATGCCGAAATCGGCGTCCTCCTCAACGGCTTGCGCGACCTGGACCTCGAAGACGATACGTACATCGTCTTCACCTCAGATCACGGCGACGGGCACGGCGCACACAATTGGAATCAAAAAACCAGCCTCTACGAAGAAGTCATCAACATCCCATTCATCATCAGCCACAAAGGCGTCACGCAACCCGGCGGCGTCAACAACACACACCTCGTCTCCCTCGGCCTCGACCTGCTGCCCACATTGTGCGACATCGGCGGTGCGAGCATACCCGATGGCCTCGACGGATTGAGCCTGCGGTCTCTCGCAGAAGGCAACACATCCGGCGAATGGCGCGACGACCTCGTCGTTGAAACCATTATCGACCTCGGATCTGGTCCAGGCGGTAGCGGTGCTTCGCGCGCCGTCCTCACCGACCGCTACAAATACAGCGCCTTTCCCATGGGCCGCCACCGCGAACAACTCATCGACCTCCAGGACGACCCCGGCGAAATGGTCAACCTCGCCGTCAACGCGCGTTTCAAAAATGAACTCGACGACCACCGCCGCCGCCTGCGCGACTGGTGCGAAAAAACAAATGATAGGTCTTTTACAGGTGTATAGTTTTACCGCTTAAATCTTTACCTTAACAGGAGTTCCAAAATGGCCGAAAACCTGCTGAAAAACAAACTCTCCAATGGCGGCGTTGCCATCGGACCCTTCGTCAACCTCAGCTCTGGCGCGCTCATCGAAATCGCGGCATACAGCGGATTTGACTTTGTCATCCTCGACACCGAACACGGGCCGCTCGACATTCCCACCTGCGAAGACCTCTGCCGCGTTGCACACGGCGTCGATATCACGCCCATAGTCAGAGTGCGAGAAAACGATCCCGCACAGATCCTGCGCGCCCTCGACATAGGCGCTGGCGGCGTACAGGTACCGCAAATCTGCAACAAAGCCGATGCAGAAGCCGTTGTGCGGGCAGCCAAATACTCACCGCTGGGCATGCGGGGCGTCTCGCCCTATACCCGAGCAGCCCGTTATTTTGCAGATGGTGGCGCCATATTTGAACGCCTCAATGCCTCATCGATGATACTCATCCACATCGAAGGCGTAGAAGGCCTTGAAAACCTCGAAGAAATCATCTCCGTTCCAGGTCTCGACGTCATCTTCCTGGGACCTTATGACCTGTCGCAATCTCTCGGCATACCCGGCCAGGTCAACGACCCGCGCGTGGTTGACCGAATGCGCGAAGCCGCAAACTTAATCAACGACGCCGGACTCACCGTCGGCACATTTGCCGACTCTCCCGAAGCCGCCAACCGCTGGATCGACGCGGGCGTGGGCTACATCTCGCTCTCCGTTGACACGGGCATCTACCTCTACGGCTGCCGCCACATCCTTCAAGAAATCCGCACCTGACCCACCATTTAAAAAAAAGAAAAAGGAGATACCGTCTGGTATCTCCTTATTTTATTCAATTCTTGACATCACCCTTGTAATCCGCCATAATTGCTATAATAGGGAAAGGATAGACAGACGATGACCCCTATTTACGCATATTTTGAATTAGTCAGGCTTGGAAAGCTGTGGTTTGAATCATGCTAATCAATCGAATCTCTGAAAGCCCCTTATTAATCCGTGAAGGTAGAAAAACGCTAAAATCTCTCCAGGGAGAAATTAAGAAAATTACCGATCAGCTAAAAAAGGGAAATATGAACCCGGGTATAGGCAATAAATACATTGGAGGGGGTATTGCCGAATCGCGTACCCGTGGGGGTGCAAGGGTCTATTGGAGAATCAGAGAAGGCCAGACTGAGATTTTAGGCGTCTCTGGCAAAGACAACCAACAGAGGGTGGTCAATGAAGTTTTACAGCGTTTTGGAGGTCAATAGCGATGGATAAGCCTTACACGATTGTTCAACGTGACAAGTACAAATTGACGATTTATCGCGGGATTGCGCCCCTGGGTTCCAACAACGATAACGTCGATGTTCAAGTCACCTTTCCCAATGGCGAGCGTTTCTCTGCTGTCTTCTTTACCCTTCGTAATATCGAAGCCTTGATGAGGCGGTATAAAAAAACTGGAGAGTGTGCGGATGGCCTGTATTTTGGGGCATCTGACATGATAATTGTCGAAAGCCTGACCGAAAAGACCATCTGTAAGACCATTGACCATTTATTGGCAGAGGACGAGTTTGGGTACATTTTTTCAAAAAATGAAGATCCCAAAGATGTTTCTTCCGAAGAGGGAGATAAACTCTTCGAATGCTTTGACGAATCTCTCAAAAAGTTCTGAATCTAATGAAAAGGATAGACAGACGATGACCCCAAGAAAAAAATAAATTATAAAGGAGCTTAAACCTGGTTGGTTGAGGAGGTTTTTCGGCAACAGAGCAAACGCCCCATTCAATATCTCAGGCTTTCTACTCATTGTGCTATTGCTATCCGGGATTGTAATGATATTTCTGCCTTATGAGGATCCCAATGCCCTTAGCGTGACCCCAAAAGAATACTGGGAGATCATCGTTCCCCTCGTAACCCTGATATTGGGCTACATGTTTGGCGAGCGCAGCAACGGAGACTAATCGCGTCCAAATGCGCGTGCCAAAAGCCCCAGGACACGCGCTGAAAGAGCAGATGAAATACAGAAAGGAGATACCGCTTGGTATCTCCCTTTTTTATTCTACAAATATCGCAAGTACAACCAACTAATCGGACGCCTCATTTACGACAAATTGGTGCAGTGCCGATGAATCGGTCGCTACCTCCTGAGTAGAAAGACCAAGATATTCCAGAGCGTACTTATAGCAGGGGCCTGAAGATTCTTTCAACATAAATTTTCTCTGTCACCTTTTTGTCTTCGTCCTGTGTCCGAACAACACTTTGTAAAATGAGCAGTAAGGCATCCAGATTCTGGTCTTCGTCATAAGTCTCCAGGGCGACATCAATATACTCATCTGCATACCTGGAATCTTTGAGTTTTGGCATCAGATAATCTTCAAATGGACGACTTCGGCGTCACGCCAAGAGTAACAGATGAATATCATGCGTCACCATACGAGTGCAGCCTGGAGATTGTCCGTCGTCTGAGTAGCGGCGATTCCCGCAATGACTTCGGTGAGAAACACAAAGAGAGAAATGACCCAAAGCGGTGTCATCTTAGCAGGTAGCTTCGCATTTGTAATTGGACTCGTAGCCATAGTTTATTTTGTTTTATACTAACATAGAAATATCTGTAATCACAACTTGTCAGGTGTCGTCCTGTGCTAAAAAATATATCCCAATACACCCAGTGGTGTCAACCCGCTTTTGCGTGCTCTACACGCATTGGGCAAGAAGAATGGCGTAGCGCATTGTGGGTAAGCCACTGCCATAGATACTCTCAGACCAACTGGACCAGCATCCCCTACATCCCCCAAAACTTCTGCCATTGTTTAATAGCCTCCTCTCGACTTCCCCAGTGCGGGGGCCGAATCACGTCATTGGGCAGGGATGTTTTTTCATCTCCAAATGCTTCTTTGAGCATCTCGGTCTTTAAACCTTTTGAATCTTGGGGGCGGACTTCATAACGGAATGCCTGCAATAGACCAACTTTCGAAAAGTTAGCACCCGATAGATTGGCTCTCCAAAGGCGAGCATTAGATAGATCGGCTCCCAAAAGGTCAGCATTAGATAGATTGAGATTGGCTTCCCAAAAGACTACGTTCGAAAGGTTAGCACCCGATAGATCGGCCAATCTTAGATTAGTGCCTTTACGTGCAAGCCCCCCGCTCTTGTTCCAGAGCGTCGCCCCCTGAAAGTTTACCCCGGTGAAGTCCGGTTGGGTCTCATTTTCGCTCGTGCTGGTCCAGTGGCGGTTCTGTTCCCGACGGCTCAGTACTATCAAGACCGCTGCCACATCGGAGCGATCCGCTGGAGGATTTTTACTCAGGGACTCAATCCACTCTTGCCATGCCCGATTGAATTCTTCCCCGCTCGAGTCATCGTCATTAAAAGGTTTTGGATCGCGGCAGTGCTCGCGGATATAGGCGGCGAGTGTTTCAATGATGGGGCCATAATCACGCTCGCTGTCCTTTGCAAGCCGTTCCAGGGAATAGATTGCGCCGATCCGTATTTCAAGGGCAGGTTCAGGCTCCTTGCCAGGTACTTCACGGACTGCGCCAAGCTGCTCCACTGCTTTGGTGAAAAGCTCGGTGTAATGGCTTTCTTGACTGATTTGTGTTTGCTTGTCCGCGAGTATTGTGCGCCAGACCAGAAAAGGCACACCATACCAAGCTGCGAGGACCAGCATAATTGTCCGCACATGGTTGAATAAATTTTGCGGCGATCCTTCTTCCTGCCATGAACTGATCCAATTTGGGTTCCAGTACAGTAGAATTAACGGTAATAACATCCAAATAAGGACAATAATCTTGACCAACCAGGGCCATTTTTTCCAAAACCCTCTTTTTCTGTTTTCATGCTCTCCAGCATTCATAATTCAATCTCCTTTTCATCATTCCCAACATCCCTATCAGAGCAAGTTGCCTTTCCATCTGCGGATAGCTCATAGTGCAATCTCCACATCTCAATTCCCAACAGATTGGACTTTTATCTCAATCACTCCCACCCGTGAAATAGCTCTTGGTACCCTTGGCTTGCACCGCATCGCCGATTCGGTTCAAAGCATGCACATAAGCCGCCGTACGCTGGGAAATACCCTGTGTCTGGGCAATATCCCAAACGCGTTCCGTCTCCTCGACCATCTTCTGTTTCAGCCGCTGATTGACCTCGTCCAGAGTCCAGTAAAGACCCTGGCGATTCTGCACCCACTCAAAATAACTCACAGTCACCCCACCGGCATTGACCAGAATATCGGGAAACACCACCACATCTCGCCCACGCAAAATCTCGTCCGCCTCCGGAGTCGTCGGACCATTTGCCAGTTCGTACACCGCCCGCGCCTTAATATCGCGGGCATTCGACGCTGTAATCTGGTTCTCCAGCGCCGCTGGCGCCAGAATATCGACATCGAGCGTGAGCAATTCCTCATTGGTAATCGTCTCGTGATCAACCGCATTGCACACACTACCTTCGCAATAAACGGCTTTAAGCGCGCGGGTCGAATCCTTGAACTGACGCACACTGGGAATATCGAGACCCTCTCGCCGATATATCCCGCCCTGAGAGTCACTCACCGCCACAACCTTATAACCGGCGTTAAAAAGCAACTCGGCAATAATAGCCCCGGCATTGCCAAAACCCTGCACTGCCACAGTCGTCGTAGCGGGCGAGCCACTCAACCCGAGCCTGGGCAAAGTCGCCTCCATCGTAAAAAAGGCGCCCATAGCAGTCGCCTTATCCCTGCCGAGACTCCCCCCCATAGTCAAAGGCTTGCCAGTAATCACCGCAGGCGCAATCTGCCGCGTAATAATGCTATACTGATCCACCATCCAGCCCATAATCATCTCATTGGTATAAACATCCGGAGCTGGAATATCGACATCCGGACCAATAAAATCGGCCACCGCGTCGATATACCCCCGACTAAGCCGTTCCAGTTCAAAAGGGGACAGCGACTTGGGATCAACCGTTATACCGCCTTTGCCCCCACCGAAAGGCAAATTGGCCACCGCACACTTGAAAGTCATCCAAAAAGCCAGGGATTGCACCTCGTCAATAGACACATCTGGATGAAAGCGAATACCCCCTTTGGTGGGACCCCGCGTATCGTCGTAGCGCACCCGGTACCCCGGAAAAATACCCAACTCGCCGTTATCCATCCGCACCGGAATAGAAACTTTCAAACTCGACCTGGGCAATTTGAGCCGCTCAATGGCTTCCTCGGAAATAGAAGCATAAGCCAGAGCTTCATCAAGCCGTTGGCTGGCATCGCTGAACAATGATTCGGACATGGATCCTCCCCAAAGAGAAAGCCGCCAGGTATATCCTGACGGCCATGGAATAATCACTTGCAAATTTCAAAGTCACTCATCGTCATCTGTAGAAATGGGCAAATCCTCGCGCTTCAAAGCGCGGCGGCGGGGCCGACTACGCTGTTGGGGTGTGCGCTCGAGCCGTTCCTGAACCTGCACCGTATAACGCGCCGTGGGCATCGCCTCGAGCCGCATCGGATGAATCGGTTCGCCGGATTCCTCGCAGAATCCATAAGAACCATTTTCAATTTTTTGCAAGGCATTGTCAATCTCTGCCAATTCGAGCCGCTCGTGATTGCCCAGCGTCGTCATCAACTCCAGCGACGACGCATTGCCCGCCGCATCGAGAGGATCGGCTGCGACATCGCCTCTAATTTCATCGAGATCTTCATCTTGACTGAGCACCTGCTTGAGCAACTCGCGCTTGCGCTCAGTCAAAATTTTTTTATAAAACGCGAACTGTTCATCACTCAAAGGTTCATGCTTTGTCATTACCTATTGGTCCTTTTTTTATTTCCCAGAAATCTGCTCCCATAAATTTGTCCGCAATTATATGTCAGAGGCAAAATAATGTCAAGTCTTCCAAAACAAAAGTAAATCGCAATCCCAGGTATTCTATCCCCCAAGCGCAGCCAAAAAATCTTCTACAGAAAGCGCATTGAGCACACCATCAGCCGTCAGACCACCCTTTCTGGCAATCCCCAACCCAAAGCACATATCTTTCAGTCCCTCGGTACTGTGGGCATCTGTATTAATCGGAATTTGCACACCCTTCTCCCGCGCATAAGATAAAAATCGCCAATCCAACTCCAAACGCGCGGGATTGGCATTGATCTCAATTGCCGTACGCGCCTCGGCCGCAGCGTCAATCACAGCCTTCATATCGAGCGGATAGCCCTCACGAGACAATAACAAACGGCCTGACGGATGCCCCAAAATATCGACATGGGGATTCTGAACCGCGCGAATCAACCGATCCGTAGCCTCTGTTTCAGTCATTGAAAACTTCGAATGCACAGACGCAACCACCAGATCAAACTCGGATAAAAATTCATCGTCGAAATCCAACCCCCCATCGCTCAAAATATCCACCTCAATACCCTTCAACACCCGAATATCCTCCACCGCATCGTTGATCCGATCGATCTCATCCCACTGCAACCGAACGCGATCTTCATTCAGCCCATTGGCATAAGCCGCGGCCTTGCTGTGATCGCAAATACCGATATACGCATAACCCAGCGCCTTTGCCGCCCGTGCCATATCCTCCACACTATGCCGCCCATCGCTATACGTCGTATGCACATGAAGCGTACCCTTCAGATCGGATTGCGCGACCAACTCCGGCAACGATCCTTGTGCTGCGCGTTCAATCTCATCCCGTCCCTCGCGCAACTCAGGCGGAATATAATGCAAACCCAATGCACCAAATAACGCGCGCTCATCAGCACAAACCGCGTTTTCATCTCCCTTGAACAAACCGTATTCATTGAGCTTCATACCCCGGTCTTTTGCTCGCTGCCGCATCGCGGTATTGTGTTCTTTGCTCCCCGTAAAATGGTGCAATGCATAGGGAAACGCCGCATCCGGCACAATCCTCAAATCCGCGCGCATACCCGAATCCAGCACAACACTCACCTTTATTTCGCCGCGACCCGTAACCTCTGCCACACCGGGATACGCGACAAAAACCTCGGCAAGCGCGCGCCCGTCTTTCGCGCTCGCAACAATATCCACATCCTTGCTCGTCTCCATACATCGCCGCACACTGCCCGCCACCGATAGACGCATCACCCCCGGTTGATCCGACAGATAAGCGCGCAACGCCTCTGCTTCATCCTGCGCCGTGCGGCTCAAAAAACGCCCGCGATGTTGCTGCAAATAAGACACCCCATGCAAAATACTCTCAGCGGTCTTCTTCCCGAACCCGCGCAATTTTTCGACCTCACCCGCCTCGCAGGCTTTTGCCAGCGCATCCACATCGGCAATACCCAATTGCTCGTAAATAGACCGCACCCGCTTCGCGCCCAAACCGGGCACCTCAATCATCTCCAATAGCCCTTCGGGCAGAGCGGAACGCAAATCGCCCATACCCGGCAACTGCCCCGTATCAATAAGTACTGCAATATTTGCCGCCATCTTCGCGCCAATACCGCGCACAGATTCCAATTCACCGCGCGCGCTCAAATCCGAAGCGGACTCTTGCAACAGTTCAATCTGCCGCGCTGCATTGACATAAGACCGAATGCGAAACGCATTCTCGCCATTCAGTTCCATCAGCGTAGTCATCTCTTCCAAAGCCGCGGCAATATCTTTATTATCCATTCAAAACCACCGGGAAATGTAGTGGACATTTGGCAATCTACATGGTTATTTTAACTTCAATCGCCTGCGTCAAAGTTTGGAGAATATAGATACAGAATGGAGCTAAGTCAATGAACCAAACCACAAAAATCGCCATCGTCGGACTGGGTCGCATCGGCTGGCGATTTCACTTTCAGCAAGCCCTCTCATCCAACCAATTTGAACTCACCGCTGTTGTCGATCCCCTGCCCGAACGCTTATCCGAAGCACGCGCAGCAGCGGGTTGTGAAACCCACACCGATTTTGAATCTCTCTGGTCCGGCCCATTGCCCGACGTGGTCGCCATTGCCACACCGACCACATTGCACGAAGACATGACCATTCGCGCCCTCAACGAAGGTTGTCACGTCATCCTCGAAAAACCCATGACCACCTCCCTCGCCTCGGCAGATCGCATGATCGCCCAGGCCCAAAAAAATAACCGCCGCATCTTTCTCTATCAACCCCACCGCCTCACACCCGAAACGCAAACCGCGCGAGAAATTATTCAAAGCGGCATGCTGGGACCTATCTACTTCATACACCGGGGCGTATATCGCTATGTGCGCCGAAACGACTGGCAGAGCTTGCGAAAAAACGGCGGCGGCATGCTCAACAACTACGGCGCGCATTACCTCGACCAACTCATCTATCTCTCGGACGACTCGGCAATCACAGAAGTCGATTGCAAACGCTGGGCAATAGCCACCCGGGGGGATGCCGACGACGTAGTCAAAGCCTGGGTGAAAAAAGAATCTGGACAACTCTTAGACGTACAGATCAATCAGGCCACTGCCCATATCATGCCCCTCTGGCATATCTGTGGAAAATACGGCACAGCCATTCGCGAGGACAACGTATTCAAAGTACGATATTACGACCCCGCAGAAGCACCCCCGCTAAACATCGTCGAAGGCGCAGCCCCCGAACGCAGCTACGACAACCGGGACCGACTGCCCTGGCGGGAAGAAGACATCCCCATTACCCGGGACAAACAGCGCGACTTCTACGCCAACATCTACGACGTAATCGTCAACAACGCCACGCCCTATATACGCATAGAAGAATCGCGCGAACTCATGCGCGTCATGGACTTATGTCGCCAAAGTTCCAAATTCTGATCAGGATGTGCCGGATTAAAGGATATACAGGATAAAATCCGTAGATTGAACCAACGATGCAATCAAACTATCAGGAGACACGATGAAACTTTCACTCACCTCTGTCATGCTTCCCCGATGGGATTTGGAAACCACATTCAAAAAATTGGAAAAACACGGTTACGAAGGCATTGAACTCCGCTGCCGATACAATCCCGAAGACCCCAATGCCGAATTGTTCTATTGGGGACGCCACCTCACGGATGTCAGCCCGGACAATATCCTGGACAAGGCAGCGCAGATACGCGACCTCTCAAACCAAACCGGCGTGCGCGTTTGCACCCTCGCATCCAATTTCACTTATGATCGGACTGATATCATCGAAAAAATATTCAAAGGCGCGCGTGCAATCGACTCCGATAACCCACCCCTCATTCGCGTTGGTGCCCAGAGCCACGACCGCCAGGCGCCCTATATTCCCCAATTCCTCAAAGCGCGTATCGGTTTTGCCGACCTCGTTGAAATGGCGCGCGATTACGGCGTCAAAATCATCTATGAAATTCACGTTGGCACCATCGCTGTGAGCGCATCTCGCACCATCGCCCTCTTAGAAAATCTCGATCCCAATCACATCGGTGCCATCTGGGATGTGCCCAACATGATCCGCGTGGGACTTGAAGACAGCAAAATGGGCCTCGAACTACTCGGCCCGTATCTCGCCCATGTACACATCGGCAATGCCACACCCGTGCAAACCGAGCGCGACGAGACCGGAAGCATGCAATGGGAATGGGATTTTAGCGACCTGCGAGAAGGCATGGCAGATATTCCCCAAATTATCCAGGACCTCAAAGACGTCGGATATCGGGGTTATATCTCACTCGAAGAATTTGGTCCCGGCGATGACGAAGAAAAAATCAGTTCCCAGGGCAACTATTTGAAATCCCTCATCAATTAACAAGGAGCATACTATGGTCCCCCTCATCAGCAACCTCGCCTCTGGCCCGCTCGGCGCGTGTCAATTGCCCCGCACATGGTGGAAAGTCCTCACGCGCAACGCCGGTATTTTAGACGACGAATATCCCGACATGACGGATAATGGCCTCGACCCCCGCGTACTGCGCGCATTAAACCTGGATATCGACACCACATTGGCCTACTTGCGCGAAAACATGCCCTCATACCTCAATTTTGAAGCCTGGATACTCGAACAGAGAGGCGACGACTTCTGGGGCTTTGAACAGCAAGACGCCATCGTCCGATGGAACGCGTTTATCCGCGCACGGCGACACCGCGGGGAAAAAATCGAAGAAACGTACACAGACACGGGCCTGCCTCGGGATGCGGGCATTGATTCTGCAACCGTACTCAACTGCCTTCAGGATATGCAGTTATTTTACAAGCGCGACCTGTCCGAACTGCGCGGAAACATCGTCCCCCTCATCGCCACAATCGACTTCGGACCCCTCGGCGTGCGCCAATTGCCCCGCACCTGGTACAAAATCCTCCTCCGCGCAAAAGGCCTGCTACACCCCGACTATCCCGACATGACAGAGAGCGGCCTGGACCCCCGCGTACTGCGCGCATTAAATCTGGGCATCGACGCCACATTAAACCACATCCGCACAAACCTCCCATCCTATCTCGAATTTGAAGGCTGGGTACTCGAACAGTGCGGCGGTCAAATTCCCGTACAAGCCGTTGACGAATGGAACGACTACTTGTGCAATCGCATCCACAACGACGCCAAACGCGCAGAAATCCGCGCAACCGTGGGATGTGGCGACATATCCTCAGCCGTCGTACTCAACCACATCGAAGACTGGCATCTGGCACATCAGTGGCTCTTAAGTGCCGTGTGAAAAGGAGAAAAACAATGTCTATCGAACTCGGCGAAATGTCCAATGGCGTGGCACTCACACAGGTGACCACAGACGAACTTGAAAAATCCAACATCTACTGCGAACTGCCCTACTGCTCTGCTGACTCGCGTGTCTTTGTCTATGAACAAAAAAATTCAGACACCGCGCCCAACACCACCGAATACATCGCCTGCGAATTTGGCACATGGAAAACCGAAATAATCGGTTGCGGTCTGGGCGGACCTGGCATGACCCACAGCGGCATCTTCTTTTATAAGCGCGTCATTCCCAACAAATGCCAGGAACTTGTGCGCGTTGACCTGCGCACGGGCAAACAGCGCGTCATCCATGAATTTCCCGAAGACCTTCAAACGCGCGGCCTGGGCACCCTATCGCCCGATGAACGCTATTACGCCTATGGCGTCACCATCAGTTATCACCCCAAAATGTTTGGCATTGAACTCGTCGATCTCGAAAAGGGAACGCGAGAAATCATCAACACCGACCCCGACATCTGCAATCCACACACGCAATTTGAACCCACAGAAGGCAAACAAATTATGGTTCAGCACAACCGGGGCTGCGAATTTAAACCCGATGGCACCCGCCTCAAACTCGTCGGCGACGAAGGCGCCACCGAATACCTCGTCGATATACCCGACGGCAAAGTCACGCGCCTTCAGGTCGGACTACCCCATACGCCGAGCATCACCGGACACGAAGCCTGGATCGCGGGCGCAAATGAAATCCTCCTATCCGTCCGCGCAGAAGGTGAGTACGCACCCGACAAGGGCAACCTCGTCAAAGTATCGGCAAACAAACCCCCAGAGCGCGTCGGCACGCCGGGCTATCGCTTCAACCACGTCGGCACCTCTCCGTGTGGTCAATACTTCTTCTGCGACGACTGGCAGGGCGCCAGCAAACTCATCGTCGGCAATATCCAGACCGGCAAAACCGCGGTCGTATGCGAAGCGCACACATCCATGAGCACCGAGCAAAACACACACGGGCATCCCTATCTCTCTCCCGACCTCAAATGGCTCGTCTTCAACTCGGACCGCTCGGGCCATCCCCAAATCCACGTCGCATCCGTGCCTTCTGACCTCATTGCTCGGTTGAATTAAAAAACCACAACCAAAAGGAGCGCACATGAGCGAAAGACCCAATATTCTATTTATCATGACCGACGACCATGCATCGCATGCCATGAGTTGTTATAACAGTCGGATTAACGAAACGCCCAATCTGGATCGCATAGCAGAAGGCGGCATGCGCTTTAACAACTGCTTTTGCACCAACTCGATCTGCGCGCCGAGTCGGGCGGTAATCTTGACCGGCACGTACAATCACGTCAACGGCGTCACCACATTGCGCACAAACCTGGATGGACGACAGGTCACATTTCCCAAACTCCTGCAAGCCGCGGGCTATCAAACCGCAATGGTAGGCAAATGGCATCTCGGGCACGGCGGACACAATGACCCCACCGGATTTGACTACTGGAACGTACTCCCCGGCCAAGGCGCGTATCACAACCCCATGATGTACGACATGGGCAAAGAAGTCCACTACGAGGGATACACCACAGACATCATAACCGACCTCGCGCTGGACTGGCTAAAAGACCGCGACAAAAACAGACCCTTCATGCTCATGTATCACCACAAAGCACCCCATCGTCCCTGGGAGCCAGACGACAAACACGCGGACATGTACGAAGACATCGACATCCCCGAACCCGAAACACTGTGGGACGATTACAGCAACCGCGCCACAGCGGCATCGCAGGCGGAAATGCGCGTCAACCGGGACCTGAACCCCCGCGATCTGAAACAGCCCGTACCCGAAGGCTTGACCCCCGAAGAAGACATGAAATGGAAATACCAGCGCTACATCAAAGACTACTTGCGCTGCGTAGCATCCGTCGATGACAATGTCGGCCGCGTATTGGACTACCTGGACGAAGAAGAACTAACCGACAACACCATCGTCGTCTATACATCGGACCAGGGCTTTTACCTGGGTGACCACGGCTGGTACGACAAGCGATTCATGTACGAAGAATCCCTCCGCATGCCATTCCTCATCCGGTACCCCAAAGAAATCAAAGCGGGTAGCGTTTGTGACGACATGATCCTCAACGTAGATTTCGCATCCACATTCCTGGACTATGCCGGAATAAATATCCCCAGCCATTTTCAAGGACACAGCATGCGCCCCCTATTAAACGGCGACCGCCCCGCCTACTGGCGCGCCTCGATGTATTACCGGTACTGGATGCACCTCAACGGACACAATATCTACGCACACTACGGAGTCAGAACACACCGGCACAAACTCATCTACTATTACGCCGACGGATGTGGGCAGGAAGGCGCCTCGGACGACGCCCGAGAACCAGAATGGGAATTATTTGATCTGGACAAAGACCCGTATGAATTGAACAGCGTCTATCACAATCCCGAATACGCAGAAATAGTCGCCGAACTAAAAGACGAACTCCACCGCTTGCAGGACGAAGTGGGGGATGAGCGATACGAGAAAGACGTGTAAGAGGAACCTTTAATGCCCAATGTCGTATTCATCATGACCGACAACCAGGGGGCATGGACCCTGGGCTGTTATGGCAACCCGGACATACAAACCCCCAACATCGACAGACTTGCAGATGAAGGGATTCGGTTCTCAAACGCCTATTGCGTAAACTCGGTCTGCTCGCCCAGCCGCGCCACATTCATGACCGGACTGATCCCCTCTCAGCACGGCGTACACTGCTACCTCGGCGGAGAAAAACCAGACGCTCAGATGGGACCAGACGCGTACTGCACCATTCGCGAATTTGCAAACCTCCCCCGCGTCATGGCAGATGCGGGCTATGTATGCGGACTGAGCGGAAAGTGGCACCTCGGAGACAGCCTGCGGCCCCAGGAGGGATTTTCATACTGGTTTACCCGCCCGAAGGGACACACCACGACATTTTACGACGATGAATGGATCTGGCAAAACCGGGTATATACCGAACCTCGATACACAACCGAAGCCATAACAGAACACGCCCTAAAATTCCTGCGACAAAACCACCACCAGCCATTCTTCCTCTACGTAGCGTACAACGGTCCCTATGGCCTGGGAACAAGCATGCTGGAAACACACCTCAACCGACATACCGAATATTACGCGGACAAAGAACTGCCGAGCTTCCCCAGAGAGCCAGTGCATCCGTGGCTGCGCAGCAACCGGGACATGATCAACAACCCGATAAGCATTCGCGGATATGCCGCAGCGGTCAGCGGCGTAGATGATGGGGTAGGCGAAATAACAAACGCCTTAAAAGAATACGGATTGGAAGAAGACACACTGGTAATTTTCACAGCAGATCAGGGCTGGTGTGGCGGACATCACGGAATGTGGGGCATGGGAGACCACTCCCGACCCCTGCATACTTATGAAGAAACCATCCACATCCCGCTGATATTCCGCCAGCCCGGACGGATACCGGCAGGCAGAGTATTTGAAGGGCGAACATGCAATTACGATTTCTTCCCCTCCGTACTGGACCATCTGGAATTGCGGGAACGGATCGCCGACAACCCCAATCTCCCCGGCACAAGTTATGCCCCAGCACTTATAGGAAAAGAAATGACCTGGAATAATGAAATATTCCACGAATTTGAAAACACGCGCCTGGTGCGAAATGACCGCTGGAAATACACCTGGCGTCACCCAGATGGCCCGGATGAGCTATACGATATGCAGGCCGACCCGGGAGAACGCAACAACCTGGCGAACCGCTCCCACGCAACAGTCATCAACGAATGTCGCAACCGCATCCAGAACTTCTTTAACCAGTATGCAGACCCCCAGTACGACCTGTGGCGCGGGGGACGCTCCAAAGCGGGGCGAATCGGATAAGGGTGAAGCACCACAAAAAAAGACACCGATATATGGTGTCTTTTTTGTATCAACCGTAAAACGCCTTAGTCGGCCGCCTGCGCGTCCATTCCTCCAGTGGGTCGGGCTCGGCGGAAAGCCACCACCGCGATCTGTCGCAATATCCCCCGCAGATCGTCCAGAAAGGTGTAGAAAAGCGGTACCACAAAAAGAGTGAGAAGCGTAGAACAGAGCAGCCCACCCATCATGGTGCGACCCAGAGGCGCGTAAGGTGTCCCCAGCATAGAACTGTTCCCCAGTGCCATGGGCATCAAACCAAACACCGTGGTAAACGTCGTCATCAAAATCGGCCGGAACCGATTAAACCCGGCTTCCAGAATGGCCTCGTCACGTGCCATCCCCTCCGCGCGAAGTCGATTAATCATATCCACCAGCACAATGGCATTGTTCACCACTACCCCAATCAATACAATAAGTCCCACCTGCGCCATCGGATTCATCGCTGTATCCCACAAGTAGAGCGTCCAATAGACTCCCAGAAAAGAAAACGGGACAGCCAGTAACACTGAAAAGGGCAGGATAATGGATTCGAAGAGCACCCCCATGAGCAAAAATACGAAGGTGATGGCCAGAATGATTGCAAAATTCATCATGTCATTTTCTTCTCGATACCGCTGTCCCTCCGTACCCCGATCCCAAGAATACCCATAGGGAAGCGACATGCCGTCCATCACCCGATCAATATCTGTGAAGAGCGTCTTTAGATCATCCTCCATGGTAAAACACTTCAGCCTAATTCGCATCTTTCCGTCAATCCGCCGAATGGTCCCTGGCCCTTCGGTCACCTTGAATGAAGCAAAGGCGGACAGGGGAATACTCTGCCCGTCCCTGGAAGTAAACATATAATTTTTCAACTGCGTCACCTGCTGCCGGTCCACCTCTCGCAACCGGAGCCGAACTTCCACTTCCCGGTCGTCCGACTTGTAACGCGGCAGAAAGGTCCCCCGAAGTTGAAATCCGATACTCTGCCCCACTTCCTGCGCATTAATCCCGTATTTTTTAGCCCGATCCCGATTGATCACGACCTGCACCTCCGGTTCGGCCCGCTCCAGATCGTTTTCGATGTTCACAATCTCAGGGATGGTCTGTAGCCGACGTTCCGCCTCCTCCACCAGGGGGATCAGCCCCTCCTGATCTTCACCGTAGAGAAACACCTTGATATTGGCATCGGTGTTCACCGCCTGTGAATTGTTGGTATTCACAGACCTTCGGACGCCCACATGCTTGGGGAAGTTTTCCTTCATATCTTTGATCACTTCCTTTTTGCTCATGCGCTGGTCCAGAGGAAAACCAATTTTCGCCCTCGCATCTCGATAAATCGTGTACCACCATTCCTCGGCGTCCTGATGATGGAGAAAAGCCTGGATACGCAGACCCGTTTTCCAGTAACTCAGCCGGATCGTTCGAACCCCATAGAGTTCCCGTCTGGCTTCAAAATAAGCCTCGTATTCGGCCCCCAGCTTGCTGATATCCTCAAAGGTGAAAAAAGGCGGCGGATAGGCCCGAACATAGACCTCGTTGAGGTTAAATCCGCCCGCGTTGGCCGTCTTCACCTTTTCCAGCGGATAAAGCATGGTGGCCATCATCCCCACCACAATCAAGGTCGTATCTCGCCGGTGTGTCACGGTCCAGGATAACATGCGGTGATAAGTGTCTCGCATCCAGCGAATCACCCTCAGGTCTGCCTTAATATCGCGCCCGCCAAATCGCTTGGCCGCAAGTGGGATAAACAACAAGGCGACAAACAAAGACCCGACAAGCGCCACCACCACGGGCATTCCGATGCGGGCGAGTTGGAAGGTGAGGTTCCTGCTTCCACCCATTAAGATCAGGGGCAAAAACACGACCACGGTGGTTAAGGTGGCCATTGTAATAGCCAGCCCCACCTCACTGGCCCCACCAATAGACGCTTCGTAGGGCGCGTCACCCTTTGCCCGCCTCCGGTAGATATTTTCAACAATCACAATCGCATTATCGACCACCATCCCCACCCCCACCATCAGCCCCATCATCGTGAAGAGATTGAGCGTCCATCCCACAAAATACAACGCTGTCGTCGTGATCATCAAACAAAGCGGAATAGCCAGCGTGATCAACGCGGTCATGCGCATAGACCGAAGGAATAATAGCAGCACCAGGGCGGCGAAAAATCCGCCCCAGAGGCCGGTGTTCCGCAGATTGCGGATCGACTCTCCGACCACCTTGCCCTGGTTAAAAAAAGCGTCAAATTCGATATCCGTTCTGCTCTCGATCTGGTCTAAAGCGGCCTGGACCCGGTTGCACACATCCACCAAATTTTCGCCGGGTTCCCGAAACACGCCAAGATTGATGGCGGGCTTGCCGTCGATGCGCTGATACCACTGCCGATCGGGCACATCGTAAGCCACTCGGGCCACATCTTTTAAGCGAACCTCACTGTCCTGGGTCGGGATCAGGATATTTTCTATCTCCGACAGGCTGTGGTATTTCGCCATGGAGCGGACGAAAAATTTCTTGCCACCTTCCTGGACATACCCTCCCGTGAGCGAGAAATTGTCTGATCGCAGCCCCATCACCAGTTGGAAGGGCTGCACCCCTCGCGTCACCATCTTTTCCACATCGATCTCCACCAGTACCTCGTTGCGATTCACCCCCCACAACTGCACCTGAGCTACCCCTTCCAGTCGCTCCAGGGGCCTTTTGATGTGGAGATCGGAAAAATAATACGGATCTTCTATCCCATCGGGCAGTGCCACCCCCACCCACATCACCTCCATGTCGGTATCTGGATTCCACTTCCACACAAAAGTGTGATCCCGCACCTCCTCGGGCAAATCGATCTTGGCACGATCCAGGCGATCCACCAGTTGATTATACGCCAATTGTATATTTGCATCTTCCCGCAGCCAGACCCCCATCCACAGGCCCCACTGAGAACTTGCGAAACTTTCAAAGCCTCTGACCCCCTTCACTGTGCGGATGTGCTCCTCAACGGGCCTTCGAATTTGCCGGTCAATCTCCTGGGGCGCCAGGCCCGGAAAGTCCACCCCGACCCAGAGCCATCGGTTCTCCCAGCCACTGGGGAAGGCCTGCGACTGAAGTCGAACATAAGACACCAGACCCACCACCAGCAGCGCCACAAGCGTCACCGTGACCATCACCGGACGCGTGACCGAGATGCGTGGCAGAAAAGAGGAATGGGTTTTCAAGACATTTCTCCTTAGTCCAAGGCTCGGTTTTCTGACCTATCTATTCATCCGACAAAGTAATACATCCAAAAGTTTCGCAATCATGCCATTTACATCAACTTCCGGGATGCCTCCTGCTCCAATAAGGAGAAAAAAGAAAAACCCATTATTAAATGGGTTGTGTTAAATACCTCTGATATGGATAGGACAGACCGATGGGTCTGTCCTTTTTGATGGGCGCAAGCGCCCCTTTACGCCTCCCAAATCAGTGCCAGCGCGCCCGTATAGCTATGCACAAAATTGCGTCCACCCACAGGTGCCAGTTCTGAATTGCCAAAAAAGCCAGCCATTGGAAAAGCGCCCAGGTGTTTTCGAATCACCAGAACATCGTGATCGGGCTGTCCGTAAAGCCCAAATCCGCGTCCCATACAGTTAAAATACAAACCACATGTATTGGACGGGCGCCCGACAGACTGACGCAACTCCTGCATCACCTTCACCATATCTTCGTGCCCCGCGTGGGGCGTGCGCCGATTAAATTGAATGGTCTGCCCCACAGACACCTGTTCATTAACCGCAATCGCGCCCGAATGCTCGTCGATATGCGTCAGACCGCGAATCAAAAAATCGCCTCGTCCCCGTTCAATTGCGTATTCATCCATCGCCAGACCCACAAAAACATTGTTGCGCAAATCGGCCCTTTCCTCTGCCGAAAGCGTATTGAGCGCCTCCTTCAGCGCATCAATAGCTGGAACAAATGCAATCTGCTGAATCACATTGCCCTCGGCTCTGGTAATCGCATAAGCCTGCCCAAACGGCTGGCAACCTTGTGCCACCCCCGTAGCCACCTTTACCCCGGTCAGCAAAGCCCCCACCACCCCGTGTTCACCAATCCACCGACCACACCATTGCAATGTCCGCGGCGACGTTGAACCCCACGGCCACGGATTGCCCGATGCGACACCTCCCACAACGGGCACATTGCCTGCTATCTCGGCAATCTGTTCCAGACAAGCCGCCGGATTGGAGTAAATCCCACACATAAGCACCAGTAACGCATCCTCTGTTCCCTGGGCTATCATCTGCTCGCCAATACGAACCCCTGCATCGTCACCCTCAACCACAAGAGATGTCACCTCAAGATGATCTCCCCCCAACACCAGCACAGCCACTCCTGGCTCGCGATCATTCTCTCGGGCATCCGTCAAAACACCCATGCCACTGCATCCAAATACAGCCTCTGTCTCCACCCGATCAATAACCACATCGACCATGGCAGCGGCATCGCCCATGTGGTGATAGGTCAAAAAAAGAAACGCAGCATCAACCGCGACATCGCCCAGCCCCTTCATCGCTTCGGACAAAGCGGCCTCAACAGCGTACATGCCATCGGCATCATTTGAATGTCCCGCCCCGGATCGCAGCATATCTTCTCCACGACAAAAACAAATTTAAAAAAATAGTGTCAGGCAATATAGAAGCAAAAAACCGCAGATCAAACAATTTCCGAACCGATCTTTTTGGGCAGATGTACTGGACTTGCTTCCCATGCTATATTACTATAACAATACTTGCCACACACATGTAAATACCGTATATTAAATTGCTCTAAAATTATATCCCCAAATCCCTATAAAACTCCCCAAAGAGCCTACCCAATGAATCTGAATCACAGCCTCCACAACGACACAGTAAAACACGTTGATCTCTCTTTTTACGTCGAAGTACAAAAAGACAATTCCGTTGATCAGGTCATCACCAAAATGCAGAATAGTCAGCGCAAATGCGCGCTGGTCATGGACCAGGGCAAACTAATCGGCATCTTTACAGCACACGATATTGCCCGCCGCGTGATCGACCAATCCGAAGTAATCAACGAGCCTATAGAAACGATCATGACCCCCGATCCACTCACCCTGCAATCGGATACCACATTAATCGAAGCCATCCGATTTATGAGCGACAAGCCCCACCGCTACATGCCCGTTGTAGATACAGAAGGGCGCGTATTGGGCACACTGACACACTATGCCATCATCAAATACATGAGCGATCACTTTCCAGAAGAAATCTACAACCTACCGCCAACCCCCGACCACTTTGCCAGCGCTCGGGCTGGTGCCTAAAATACTTCAGGAGGATTTATGGCCGAAATAGACATCGAAGAAACGGCCGAATCGGCGCTTTTCGAACTGTCCGAAATCGAATCAATTGCCATCCGCTTTGCAGGTGATTCCGGCGATGGCAGTCAGCTCATCGGCAAAGAATTTGCCAACACCTCGGCAATCGTCGGCAATGACATCAGTACCCTGCCGGACTTTCCCGCTGAAATCCGCGCACCTGCCGGCACATTGCCCGGCGTTAGCGGGTTTCAAATTCACATATCCAGCGAAGACATATACACCCCCGGCGATGAACCCCAGGTCCTCGTTGCCATGAACCCGGCAGCACTCAAAGCCAATGTCAACGACCTTCCAGACGGCGGCATCATCATTGCCAACACAGACAACTTCACGCGCAACAACCTGCGCAAAGCCGGATACGATGGCGACCCCCTCGAAGGCAATGACCTCTCCAATTACCGCGTGGTTAAAGTACCCCTCACCACGTTGCACAAAGAAGCCGTCGCACACGTTGAGGGCCTGAGCAATCGCCAGATTGACATGATGAAAAACTTCTTCGCACTGGGCCTGTCCTACTGGATATTTGACCGCCCGATCGAGCCGACCATTCGCATGCTCGAAAAGAAATTTCAGGGCAAAGACGAAATCATTGACGGCAATGTGAGCACCCTGAAAGCCGGCTACAACTTTGGTGAAACAGTCGAAGAATTTCAGGTTCAGTACCAGGTCAAAAAAGCCGTCGTCGCACCGGGCACTTATCGCGCCGTCACGGGTACACAAGCCACGGCAATAGGCATGGTCACCGCGGCACACAAAGCGGGCAAAACCCTCTTTTACGGCAGCTATCCCATCACGCCGGCCAGCGCGGTGCTCGAAGAATTGGCCGCATTGAAAAATTTTGACGTGCGAACCTTTCAGGCAGAAGATGAAATTTCCGCATTGGGCTCAGTCATTGGCGCTGCTTTTGGAGGCGCGTTTGCCGCCACGGGCACCAGTGGCCCTGGCATCGCACTGAAAAGCGAAGCCATGAACCTCGCCCTGATGATGGAATTGCCCCTCGTTATCTGCGACTTTCAGCGCGGCGGCCCCAGCACGGGTATGCCCACCAAAACAGAGCAATCAGACCTGCTCCAATGCATGTTTGGTCGCAATGGCGACAGTCCCATCCCCATTGTCTCACCGGCCACGCCCTCAGACTGCTTTGACATGATCATCGAAGCGTTTCGCATCGCCGTTGAAACCATGAGCCCGGTCATTTTCCTCTCCGATGGATACCTCAACACCAGCGCTGAACCGTGGAAAATTCCCGATCCGGATGATATTCCGACCATACAGACCGAGCACAGAACCGATCCCGGGGGCTTCTTGCCCTATCTACGAGATCCAAAAACGCTATCTCGCCCCTGGGTATTGCCGGGCACGCCGGGCCTTGAACACAGACTGGGTGGACTGGGCAAAGAAGACGGCACGGGCAATGTATCCTACGACCCGGATGACAACCAGCACATGGCGAACATACGCGCCGAACGCCTGGCGCGCATCGCCGACCGCATTCCCCTCCAGCATGTCATGGGGCCCAAATCGGGCGATCTGCTCGTCCTGGGCTGGGGATGTACTTATGGTGCGATCCGGTCGGGAGTGCGCCGAATGCGACAGCAGGGCTATTCGGTTGCCGCGGCGCATCTGCGCTACCTCAACCCATTTCCCAAAAATCTGGGTGCCATACTATCGAGTTACAAAACCATACTCGTACCCGAACTCAACATGGGACAGTTGTCTTTGCTGCTCCAGGCCAGATATCCCACACAGGTCATCGTCCCCTTCAATAAAGTTCAGGGATTGCCCTTCAAAATTACAGAAATCTCCGGCAAAATTGCCGAAATACTGGGTGCTCCAAAGAGCGCATCGTTATAGAGGAATCCAAACATGGCAGACGCTATTGAAACACTGACGCGAAAAGACTTCGTATCCGACCAGGAAGTGCGCTGGTGCCCCGGTTGTGGTGATTACGCCATCCTCGCACAGATGCAGCGCGTGTTGCCCGAAATGGGCATTGCGCGGGAAGATATGGTCTTTATATCGGGCATCGGTTGCTCCAGCCGCTTCCCCTATTACATGAACACGTACGGTCTGCACACCATTCACGGTCGTGCGGCAACCGTGGCGACTGGCCTCAAAGTGGCCAATCCCGACCTGCATGTGTGGGTAATCACCGGCGATGGCGACAGCCTATCCATAGGTGGCAATCACCTGTTGCATGTGCTGCGTCGCAACGTCGATCTCAACATCATACTCTTCAACAATGCGATCTACGGCCTCACCAAAGGACAATACTCACCTACATCGCCGCCGGGCACGCGCACCTATTCGTCGCCCATGGGCTCTGTGGAACAGGACTTCAATGCCATCTCCGTTGCCCTGGCAGCCGAAGCCACCTTTGTCGCCCGCAGTGTTGACCGCAACACCAAGCACATGGCCGAGATTCTCAAACGCGCCACCGAACACCGCGGCACATCCTTTGTCGAAATTTACCAGAACTGCAACATCTACAACGACGGTGCCTGGTTTTTTGCAACTGAGGCAGATGTCAAAGACGATCAGACCGTCATTCTGGAACACGGCCAACCCATCATTTTTGGCAAAGACCGCGACAAGGGCATCCGCGTCAATGGACTCGCACCCGAAGTCGTAACCCTGGGCAATGGCGTATCGGAAAGCGACTTGCTCACACACGACGAAACCCTGGACAATCCAGCCCATGCGTATTTGCTCAGCCGCCTCACACATCCGGAATATCCCGTACCATTCGGCGTATTTCGCTGTGTAGAACGTCCAATTTACGAAGAGCAAATCATCGCACAGGGCCGCCAGGCGGTTGAAGAACGCGGTGCAGGCGACCTCAATGCACTGTATCACGCGACAGACACCTGGATTGTTCCCGAAGGTCCCGACGCCGAAACCGTGCAAGAAGTCCACGAAGAATTGCCCACATCGAATATCATTCCCGATATCGAACAAGAAGACCCCATGGCACCGCGCACCGCGCTTCAGCAACTGCTCTACGACCCCATCTCATCGCTCGACCTGCCAGCACCCGAATGCGTATCCGCCGAGACCTCGGTAGCCGATGCCGTCGAGACCATGCGCAGCAAAAATCTGGGATGTTTGCTGGTCGTTGACAAACAGGGCTTGTTGCGCGGCATATTCGCACAGGGCGATCTCTTTGAAAAAGTTGCCGGGCGCGATATAGATCTGACAAAAATAACGGTCGATAGCCTGATGACCAAAGACCCCACCGCATTGAAAACATCTGATCCCATCGGTCACCTCCTGCACCTGATGTCTCTGCACGGCTTCCGCCACATACCCATTGTAGATCCCGATGGGCGTCCCGTGGGCCTGGCATCCTTCAAAGTCATGCTCAAGTTCACCGGCGGCCTCTTCTCAGACGACATATCGCCCAACTAACGATAGCGTCCATATATTTCTGTAAAAAGTAAAAAAATCACCGTAGCTCCGAGAAAAATCTTAAGATAGGGGTGAGAAGTAATATAAACCCTAACCCTGGAGGCTACGATGACCCACCCCAAAGAGATTAAAATTACTGCGCCAGAGCAATTTGCACTTTTGAATGACCCTGATTTTCTTAATCAGGCCGTGACCCGCTTCCTCTAGCAGTTTATGGAAAATGTGGAGATCAGGTCTCCTCTCCCCGATGCAGGGAGGGATCCAATATATAAACAAGAATAAATATCATGCACAAATATCTATTGTCCACCCCGATGATTCTGCTTTTGCTCATTGGGTCCGCCTCTGCACAAACGGTTAATTTTTCTCTACGGGGCCTCGACGGCAATACATATAGTGCTTCTGACTATCGCGGCAAAGTGCTCGTGCTTGCGGTCATCGGTTGGAACTGACCGACCTGCAGGGCCGCGGGTTCGGCCCTCGAAACATTATGGCAAAATTATAACGATAACCCCAATGTTGCCATGCTGGGTCTTGATAGCTGGAATGGTAGTCGTGCTCAGGTTGAGGGTTTTCGCGCGAATGGGGGCATCACCTTAACGCGAGTGGTTCTGCTCCGTCCACGTATGATCGTCTCGTTGTTGTTGGCACCGATGGGACTGTGAAATGGGTATCCCCAGGTATAATTTCAAACGCCCTTTCTACTGCGGAAGCCAAGGTTAAAGAACTGTTGAAGAAAGAACCCGACCCACAGGTGACAATTACGGCGGATTCTGAATCCATCACCGAAGGGGTATCTGCGAGATTCACGATCAGAGCGAACCTTCTACCAACCACTGCATTGAGAGTGGGGGTGAGTGTCAGTGAAACTGGCAATGTCATCAGCTCATCGCCCTCGCAAGTCACTATAAATGCCGATAATACGACCGCTACACTGACAGTGAATACCATTGATGATCAAGCATATGAGCCACATAGCTACGTGACAGCACAACTCCAACAAGGAACGGGCTATACAATCGGCACACCACACTATGCCCGCATCACTGTCAATGACAATGATGAACCAGCGGATCCACCAGCAGATCCACCAGCAGATCCACCAGCAGATCCACCACCGCCACCACCGCCACCACCGCCACCACCATCAATACCGACCGAACCTCAAGTTCCTGATCGCACTGTCATCCGAGATACTCTAAATATCGGGGGTATTCCAAGGACAGATCTATTCTCCCTTGACCTCAATGATAGACCGGGAAATCAGGCTGCTGACACTCTTAATATCGCCCCAGGACAAGATTTTTCCATCCAGATTTACTGTCACGATACTCAAAAGGGAGACAGGATTCGCACCCTGATCGAATACGACCCATCCCAACTCATCTTCAAGAGGTTTAAGGCCGATGGCATTACGATAGCCTCTTCCTATTCAAAAAGTCAGGAAAAGGTTGGGCAGGTGACAGTCACTGCCTATATCTTAAATCAAAGTTCGGGATTTTTGGGGAATACCCTCTTCATGACCACGGATACTTTCTCTGGATCTCAAATAAAAATCATACAAGCTGAATTCACGATCAGCGACCCATTCAGTGACCAAATATCTCGTATCTCCTACGCCTCAGTCGAGGAAACCGCCGAAATACATCTGATGAAAGAACCAACTGAGGTAGAAAAATCCGACTTTAATGGCGATGGCGTCATTGACACCCTTGACTTCATACTGTTTAGTAATGCGTGGGGGACGACCGATCCAAAATATGACCTTGACGGAGATGGCACTGTCAATTACGGTGATTTTGTGATATTCGCGCGGAATTTTGGCAAAACAGTCGATGGAGGATAACGGAAGCATTTCGCTCAAAAAATTGCTATCATGCACTATCCGCACCGCATCCACGCCATCAATGCGACTCCTGTCCAGTTGAAACCCCCTTTACGTCCTCATCAACATCACAGCGCAAAAAGAGTCCGCAAGCACCTCGCGGACTCTTTTTTATTGGAGAAAAAATGAACGATGGCATCATCGGCTCGGGCGGTATGGCGAGTCATAATAAAAGAGGAAAACATGTCTTGAGCACCGCTGCCAAACGCGACTATCTGTTGGGAACAAATGACGAGGAACTGCACCGCCTGCAAGCGCAACACAATACATGGCAGGCCGAAACCACAGACTTGTGGGATCGCGCCACCTTTCGCGCTGGGCAAACGATTCTCGACCTCGGTTGTGGCCCGGGCTTTACGAGTTTAGAACTGGGCGAGCGCGTGGGCGCAGGTGGGCGCGTTCTGGCCGTGGATGGATCAAAGAAATTCGCGGATTTTCTCCGACACCGCGCTGCATCAGCCAGTATGACGCAAATTGAGGTCGTCGTAGCGGATGTCCGCACCCTTGACCTGCCGGTCGCTTCTATAGACGCTGTGTTCGCTCGTTGGCTACTCTGCTTCATAGAAGAGCCACAAAAGGTGATTGAGCAGGTAGCCCGCACGCTTAAAAGAGGTGGACACCTGCTCGTTATGGATTACTGCACTTATGGGGCATTTGTCGCCCAGATTCAATACCCCCACTTGCGGCGCGTGCTGCAGGCAGTACACAGGAGCTTCGGCGATGGACTCGAAATCGGCGATAAGCTGCCCCAACTCATGGAACGTTGTGGCCTGGAGGTCGTGGAAGTCATTCCTATCGGCGGCATTGCCCGCCCAGGCAACCGCATCTGGTGCTGGATAGAAGATTTCTTGCGCATGTATTTGCCTGAACTCGTGGCACGCGGCGCATTGCGCGAAGAAGATTGCGCGGCGCATTGGGAAGAATGGCAAACAAATGCCCGCGATCCACAAGCCACTATTTCATCGCCATCAATGGTCGGCGTTATTGGCGTCAAGATCTAAGTTTGGAGGAAAAATGAACGACATCCGCATTGGCATAATCGGCTCAGGCGGTATGGCGAGTCGCCATGCCCAGCACTTTTCCCGAACAGATGGCTTTGAACTCATTGCCATTGCTGCGCGAAACATAGAAACCGGGCCAGCACTCGCCAACAAGCACGGTATAGATTACTTACCGACCTATCGGGAAATACTCAAACGCGACGACATCGACGCCATCGCAATATGCACCTACAACGACACCCACAGTGAAATCGCCCTTGCCGCGCTCGATGCAAACAAACACGTTTTTACCGAATATCCCGCGGCGCGCAATATCGATGAAGCGCAACAATTGCTTTCCAGAATCGACCACTCATCTCGCGTCCTCCGCGTGGGCCACAACGAAGTACTCTCGCCATCTCACCGGGCACTCAAACGACAAACAGCCCAAACGGGAAATCTCATAACCGCACTATTCACCCGCCTCACCCCGGGCCGAGGTCAACGTCCTGAAATCCTCTTTAATATCTCCATATCGGGTCCACCAGCCCTCTTTTTTGTCTATAACATCTATCCACTCGTCGATTGTTTTGGTCCCGCCACCTGGGTTGAAGCCGCAGCCCACTACGAAAATCTGCGCGATGACAGCACCTACGATAGCTTTGCAAATTCTGTCACAGTCGGTTTTGAAAACGGCGGTATTGGGCAATGGAACTGGGCTGGTGGCATCGAAATTTCCGATGCCGAAGAATATCGCCGTATTGTCATGACAGACGGGACACTCATCAACAGAGGCGATGGCTGGCACCTCTCGACAAAATCAAGCGAACACGACCTGCCCGCAGCCGAACCATCGGACGTCACAATCCAAACCCAATTCCTCAAAGACATCCACAATGGCAACTGGCAAACCGACGCCCGCACAGCCATCAACGCCGCGCTGATCGGCCTCGTAGCCGAACGATCAATAGAAGAAAACCGCCGCGTGCCCCTCTCAGAACTTCTACAGTGAATAATTCCATGAATTTCGTAATTATATTTGGCCCACCTGCTGTCGGAAAAATGACAGTGGGGTATGAATTGTCGAAAATCACGGTCTTAAATGTTTTTCACAATAACATGACCATTGA
>VXRD01000085.1 GCA_009838845.1 Gemmatimonadota bacterium
AAAATTTGCCCAATTTTACACTGGGTTGTATTTTCTTTCTTTTTCGGCCCCCCACGCACTAAAATCCCCACCAGGTGGTGGCTGACGGGGCGGCGGCGGGGTGGGATGGGGTTGAGGGGTTGAAGATCGACAGTGGCGATGATCTGGTTGCTAAAGCCAATTTGGCGAGGAAGAATGGTTTGCATCTGGTCAATGTGGGAGGACCGAGTCCGCTTGATCGGGTTCGGTACAATATCGCGTTGGGTAATGATGCGGCAGAGGTGCCGTCGTGTCGTCGCGCGATGTGGGGGGGCGATGATCCGAGCGATGAAGATGTTGAAAATGCGGCTCGTTCGCTCGATGATGTGCTGGCATATTGCACGGCGCACAATGTGAAGGGTTTTCACCACGCGCATATGCGGACGTTGATCGAGACGGTTGAGGATGCCGAGAGATTGATGACGGCAGCGCCCGATTTGTGGTTGCTCTACGATACGGGACACATGCTGGCGGCGGGTAGCGATCCGATGCAGGTTTTTGAACGCGATGTGTTGCGGAATCGGATCGGGCATGTGCATTTGAAGGATGTGCACGCCAATGATCCCGCGTCATGGAATCACCGCACAGGGCAGTTTAATGAGGAAGCGCGATTTGCAGAACTCGGCGCAGGGAATATGGGATTTGACGCACGGGCAGCGCTGGAGAAGTTAGAAGAAGTGGGCTATGATGGGTGGGTGTCCGTAGAGCTTGACCGCCCGTATCCGCCCAAACCCCCGGCAGAAGCGGCAAAGTCTAACCGCGAGTATCTGCGGGGGATTGGGTATTGATGGGCTGAGTGTGGGAACTAATTGCTTTTAAAGAAAGTACCCGTTTCGTTGGCGATGCGGAACCGTTCTTTGACTCTCTGTTCTTGTTCTGGGTTGGTGACGGGGTATTCGTCAAAGATGTGGCCGCGGCCTTCCATGCGGGGATCGCCGTGTTGTTTGAGGGTTTTGCGAAGTTTTTGCCAGAGCGTGTTTTTGATGGTCTGGTGGTCGGCGCTTTCGACGAGGTTGGTGATGCAGTGGGGATCGGCCTGGATATCGTAGAGTTCTTCTTTGGGGCGTTTGCCCATGCAGAGTTGCCAGTAGGTCTCATTACCCTGTTCTTTTTCTTCGACGACGCGCGTTTTGGTGGGTGAGTCGTCTATGTTGCGGTAATAGACTTCGGGATTGCCGGCTGGCCAGCGGTCGGGTTCAAAGTTTCGCAGGTAGAGGTGATGGTGGTCGCGGATGCCGCGGATGGGATAGCCCACGGTGCCGGGACGACAGATGTCGTGGCGTTCTTTGCCCGAGATGAGAGCGGTGCGATGCGGGTCGATGATGCCCGATTTGCTGGATTTGAAGATGGACATGAGGCTTTTGCCAGTGATTTGGGGATGGATGTCGATGCCCGCAGCTTCGAGGAAGGTGGGAGCAAAGTCAACGAAATTGACGAGATCGTCAACTATTCGGCCCGGTTCGATCGCGTCTTTCCACATGGCGGCCAGTGGCATGTGGTAGGCTATTTCGTAGAGTTGACCTTTCATGCGCGGAAAGGGCATGCCATTGTCCGAGGTGACCATGATGAGGGTGTTGTCGAGTTCGCCGCGTTCTTCGAGGATGTCGAGGATTTGGCCAAGGTGTTTGTCGAACCATTCGATTTCAAAGGCGTAGTCGAGTATGTCGTTTTTGACGTCTTCGGTTGCCGGCCAGCAGGGGGGTACTTCGTCGATGTCAGAGAGGGATTTTTCCCCGAGGCGTACGCCAGAGCCGTATTCGTAGCCGCGGTGGGGTTCTCTGCCGCCATACCAGAAGCAGAAGGGCTGGTCGTCGGGTTTGGCATTGAGAAAAGTTGCGAAATTGGCGGCGTAGTCTATATTGGCGATGCTTTTTGTGGGGGGATTGAGTTTGAGGTCGCTGTGTTCGGGGCCAACGAGTTTGCGCGGTGAGCCATCTGGATAAGTTCCCGGTTCGCCCGGTGCCCAGCCTTTGCCGGTGAATCCCGTGGCGTATCCGGCGTCTTTGAAAAGTTCGGGATAGGTGGCGTAGTCCGATGGGAAAAAGCAGAGGTGATTGCAGGCTTCTTGAAGTTGCCAGGAATAGCGACCGGTGAGGATGGCGGCTCTGGATGGGGCGCATTTGGCATTGGGCGTGAAGGCGTTGTTGAAGAGGATGCCTTCGCGTGCAACGCGGTCAAATGCCGGGGTGTTGACCCAGGGACAGCCATAAGCACTGGCGTGGGGCCAGGATTGGTCGTCGGCAATGCAGAAGAGGATGTTTGGGCTTTGTGTCATGTAGATTTGCTCCGTGAGATTTCTTGGTGATTTTGAACGCGATTGCTATACGACGTTGGACAATCCGCCATCGAGGTTAATCGCCGTGCCTGTGATGAAAGAAGCGCATTCCGAAGCGAGAAAGGCGACAAGAGCGCCAGCATCAGAGGGTTCACCTAAACGTCCCAGCGGATGCTCTTCAGCCTGTTCATTCCAATACGCCTCTAAAGTGCCGGGGGAACCTTCCGCTTTCCAGGCGCGTTCTCCCTGTGCGCTCTTGATAGAGGTCAAGCACACGGTGTTTACGAGGATATTATAAGGCAATAGTTCCTTGGATAACGCTTTGGTCATCGCTATTCCCGCTGCGCGGCTCACAGAGGTTGGATAAGAAGCTGCGCCAGGCTGTTTGCCCCCCGGATGCGTGACGTTGATAATCCGTCCTCCGCCGACGAGTTTCATCTGAGGGATGACCAGACGCACGCAACGCACAGCTCCCATCAGTTTCAGATCTAAATCGGCATGCCAATCATCGTCGTCCAGATCATCGAAGGCGCTCGCTGCAGACCGGCCAGCGTTGTTGACCAGGATGTCAATCCGTCCGAAATGCTGGACCGCTCTGTCGATGAAGCTCGTTAGTGTTTCCGGTTTGGTCACGTCAGCAGGGACAGCGAGGACATCACCATCGGTCAACGCCCGAAGTTCCTCTGCTGCCTGCTGCAAGATATCATCGCGTCGTGCACAAATCGCGACCTTCGCTCCCTCTTCGAGGAACCGCAATGCGATTCCCTTGCCGATTCCTTCGCTGCCGCCCGTGATAATCGCAACTTTTCCTTCCAATCCAAGGTCCATATCAATTCTCCTCAAGCGAGTTTGTGTTTGTTCCGTGAGATTTTTTGGTGGATTTGGTGGATTTTGGTTGTATTATATACGACATTTGGGTGACTTGTGCAAATATGGGAATGCGTTAAGGCAGAGTGAGAGTATTGTAATGAAATTTCGGATGCTGGGAAAGACGGGTTTGCAAGTTTCGGAGATCGGTTTTGGCGCGGCGCAGATTGGAAATCCATCGTTGCCAGAATCTCAGGTCGAGGCGGTGCTGAACACGGTGCTCGATTTGGGTATCGCGTTTATCGATACGGCTGCGATGTATGGCGATAGCGAAGAGCGGATCGGGAAGTTTATCGCCCATCGGCAGGATGATTTTGTTCTGGCGACGAAGTGCGGCGATTATCAGGTGATCAATGGCGGCAAGCGCGAGATTGTAAAGGATTATTCGCCCGAGGGTATTTTGAGGACGATTGATACGAGTCGATCAAAGCTGAAGATGGATGTGATCGATATTGTACAATTTCACGGGTTGCCGGGAGAAGCGGACGATTGGGAAGCGGCGTTTGATGCGCTGTTGGAAGCTAAGGATAGGGGATGGACGAAGTTTGTGGGTGTATCGGCTGATGGATCGGCAGCGGCTGAGGCGGCGCAGAAGTGGGATTTAGATACGCAGGAGTTTACGTACAATGTGTTGTTCCAGGAGTCTGCCGAAAATTTGATGCCGACTTTGCGCGACCGGGATATGGGGACAATTATCAAGCGTCCGATTGCCAATGGGGTGTATCTCAGATCCGAACGGCCAGATGGTTCGTATATGGGCGATCCGTGGGATCGGGCACAGCAGATGCCGTTGCGGGAATTGGCGGGCGATATGCCGCTGATTGAATTTGCATTGCGTTTTACGCTTTCTCACGAAGATGTGTGTACTGCTATTGTGGGATCGACCAATGTGGATCATCTCGCAGATAATGTGAAAATTTCAGATGGAGAAGTGTTATCTGAAGATGTGCTGGACAGGACGAAGCGAGTTTTTCAGTCGTTGTTTGGGTGATAACCGAAGGGGTAAACCCCTACCACCTACCACTAACAAAGGAGTTTATTTTGAAACCCAATAGAATTAGAGAAAAATTGGATGCGGGCGAACCCACCATTGGCACGCGTATTCATTCGAGTTGGCCGGCGATTGTTGAGGCGATTGGACATACGGGGCTTTACGACTATGTCGAATATGTTGGCGAGTACGGTACGTTTGATCTCTACGATCTCGACAATTTGTGTCGGGCCGCCGAGTTGTACAATATGGGCATGATGTTCAAAATTGATCGCAGCCATCAGTACTATTTGTCGCAGCGGGCGATCGGGTCTGGTTTTGGGAGTATTTTGTTTACGGATTGTCGCACGGAAGAAGATGCGAAGGAATGTGTGCGCGTTACGCTTCCAGATACGCCGGAAGATGGTGGTTTGTACAGTGTGTACACGCGGCGCAATACGTATATGGGATATGGCGGGGGACCGGAGTATGTGAAGGCGATGCGGGAGACGGTTGTGGTTTTGATGATCGAAAAGAAGGAGGCGGTGGAGAATCTGGAGGCGATTCTTTCGGTTCCAGGCGTGGATATGGTGCAATGGGGACCTTCGGATTATTCGATGAGTGTCGGCAAGGCGGGGCAGCGCGGTGATCCCGCAGTGGCAGATGCGAGGAATGAGGTGTTTAAGACTGCGCTGAGTATGGGCGTGCATCCCCGCGCAGAGATTATGTCAACCGATGAGGCAAAGGAATATCTCGATATGGGTGTGCGGCATTTTAATATTGGGGTGGATATCTCAGTTTTGCATTCGTGGTGGCGAAGCAATGGCGATGAGTTGAGAAAAGCGGTGGAGGGTGCGTGAGTTAATTAAATCGAAAAAGAAATAGCCGCCGAGGTTCAGGTCTCGGCGGCTGTTTTTTTATGTGAGGAGTTCATGTACGGCTTCTGAGGGACGGGCAATGACTGCGCGATCTCCGCGAATGCACACAGGGCGATTCATGACTTCGGGGTGTTCCAAAAGTAAGCCGACGAGTGCATCGGGGGTATTGTAGTCATCTATGTCGCGTCCCAGTTTTTCAAAGGAACTGGGGTGAATCATGTCTTTGGGTTCACCGGGCAGGAGTGCGAGAAATTTTCTCAGGTCCTGTTCGCTCAGCGGTGTTTTCAGGTATTCAATGACGTCGAACTCGACGTTGCCAGCGCGCAATATGTCCATTGCGCCATTGGATTTGCTTCAGTTGGGGTTGTGGTAGATGGTGATTTTTGACATGTTAAATCTCCTTTTGTGGTAAAGAGTGTCTCAAAGGGAGTGTGACTACTCCCAACGGTAGAGCCGTTGGGCTTCTTGGCGGTTAAGCCACCTGACGTTGTAGCTCCAACGTCAATATGTTTATCGCAGCATTGAGGTCTCTGTCCGTTGTATAGCCACACACCTTGCAATGATGCACACGATCTGAGAGTGTCTTTTTCTCTCTATGTCCACATGCCGAGCAATCTTGTGACGTATAGTCAGGCTTGACGGCTTTGAATCCAATACCAGCTTCTTCCGCTTTGTATTCGAGACAGTGCCGAAACAGGGACCAGGCTACGTCTGCTATTGATTTAGCCAATCGTCTGTTCTTTTGCATCTCTTGAACGTCCAATTTCTCGACGGCTATGAATCCGTGACGATTGACCATTTTTCTTGATTCTTGGTGGGCAAAGTTATGTCGTTTATTACGGATACGCTCATGCACTCTACCAATGACTTTACGACGCTTTTCTCTTGTGGGGTCAGTCTTGGGTCTTTGTTTCACTGCGTCCCATTTGCGCTGTGCTTTGGCAAGAGACTTTTCCTCTTTGCGAAAGAATCTCTGATTCTCTATTTTCTGTCCGTCACTGGTCACAGCAAAGGAATTGAGACCCACGTCAATGCCAACAGCAGAGTTAGTGTTTAGTTTCTTATCTTTTTCGCCAATATCGCAAGAGATAGATACAAACCATTTGCCTGTTGCTGTGCGTGTGATTGTGCAAGACTTAGGGATACCTAAGAGTGACCTGTGCTGAACAATGCGAATGCAACCAATACTGCCCAATCGCAAGCCCTTGTTGTCCAATCGACATCCATTGGCAAACTGAGGATAGGTGATAGAATCATAGCGATTCTCATTCTTGTATCTGGGAAATCCAGCTTTCTCGCCTGTCTTTGACTTATCTTTGAGACGCCGAAAGAATCCTTTGAATGCCAAATCTACTCTCTGTGATACTTGTTGCAACACTTGACTATGTACTTGCTTGAAAGCGGCGTGTTGTTGTTTTAACAATGGTATTGTTTTGGTCTGGTCATATTGAGACAGAGACTTATTCTCATTTTTCCATGCTTGTATTCTGGCACAGAGTAATTGATTATAGAGAATACGACATTCGTCAATATGCGCCAGCAAGATTTGTTCTTGCTTTTTGGTCGGACGCAATCTGTATTTGAACGACTTAACCATAATAAAAATATATACTTATGTATTGTTTTTGTCAAATGTAATATGGAATAAGTTTTGTTGATGAAGTGCTGGCGCACTTGTACACCGCTCCACAGCCGCCGATAGTCCCTTGAGGACTATCCCATAGGCTAAAGCCACCCCATAAATTCTATGCGCTTCGCCATGCGACCCAACGCTAAAGCTCTCTGCGAGTGGGTGTTACGCGCATTTCTGATAAAGATATCCTTATCAAGATGCACACCAATCCCGATTGTGCAGTTGAGGATATAGGCAAACGCCTCCTTGAGATCATCGAAGTGGCGAAACCTGAGATTGAGAAATGGGTCCGACAAAACTCGCCCTCTCAATGAGATTATCAGAAAAAAAATGCTCTGCGTCAATGGACGCAAGGCACTTTTTTTTAGCCCCAGTTTCCAGTTCCCGTGAGGTGATACGGAATATCACACAATTTTTATGCCTTCTTCTGCTACCTAAACAAATTGGTCACCAGACCAACCACAGCACACGACGCTATGATCACAGCGACAAAGAACGACCACATCCATTTATGAACGGTGCCAAACTCCTGGCGCATTGTTAAAAACCCCGCCTCCATACGGTCAGACAGCCCCTTGTTGTCTTGCCGCAACCCGTTGATTGCATCCAGCAATTCCCGCCGGGTATTGTCAGATTCTACTTGTGACCGCTCGAATCGCTTACCAAATTGATTGAATTCCCCTCGTAAATTAGCTTGTTCTTTGTCCAGGTCTTCTATAC
>VXRD01000086.1 GCA_009838845.1 Gemmatimonadota bacterium
GACGAATAGACGAATAGACGAATAGACGAATAGACGAATAGACGAATAGACGAATCAACGAAGCATGTGTACGATGTTGTAGGGGACGGCCCCTGTGCCCCCGTATAGAGTCATTACGGGGCAGGCTCCCGTGCGTCATCGCGGCATGGTGTTGAGCCGCGATCCAGAAGGTTTTTGTTTTTTAATTTCCATCAGCAGGTTCGGGGAGTATGCGTTTTATTAAGTGATGTTTGTATCCAAAGCCGGGACCTTCGACTGTGGAGATGTCGATGTGGCCGTTTTGCCGGCGATAGACGCCGGGGTGTACGGCGGCTTCGGGGATTGAGGCTTCGGGGTAAAATTGCATGGCGTTGGTTTCAAAGCCCATGACGGTGCCAGCATGGGCGGTGAGCAGGGCGTGGGGGATTTGTGCGAGCATGGGATTTGTGAGGTCCTGTACCATGAGTGTCATGCCGTGTGCGCGCGCCCAGCAGAGGGAGAGCAGGGCGCCGGTCTGGGTTTTGCAGGTTTTGAGTGCGACGCCGGTCCAGCCGAGTTGCCGCCCCAGGCATATCACGCGCCAGTCGTGCGCGCTTTCGTCCATGAAGAGGGGTTTGCGCGCGGAGATGCTGTGGACAGGGAGGGGGTTTTCAGAGAGTTCATAAGCAAAGGGCTGTTCGACATAGAGGATCATTTGATAGATGCGCGGGTGGTCGGTGAGGAGGCGGTCCAGGATGTCGTTGACGTAATCGACTTGTTGGACGGTGCAGTTGAAGTCTGTACACAACCACATGGCGTTGTTTTCGATGCCGATTTGTCCGATGCGGACGATGCGGTCGTAATCCCATCCGGGTTCTTGTCCGGTGAGTTTGATTTTGAGGCAGGTGATGCCGTCGCGTTGTATCCAGTCGGGGAGGACTACGGGATAGCCGTCGTCGGGTTCATCGCCTGTGCGTTCGGCGTCGTCGAGGAGGTCGTTGCCGCCTACGGCGTGCCATGCGGGCAGGCGGTTTGGTCGCGGGCGGATGAGATAGTTTTCGGGATAGCGATCGGCGAAGTTGTCGTCGATGTCTTCGGCGGTGTCGAGGTAGTGCGAGAGGTCGGCGTTCATGAATTCTGCGTTGTACGTGTCGTAGGTGTCGATGTTGTGGCACATGCCATAGGCGTCGTGCAGGGCGAGGTCATAGGCCGAGGCGCAGACGAGCGCGGATAGGCGGGGCATGTCTCCCGTGGTGTTTTGTTGTTCGATGTTGAAGGCCGACAGGAGGTTGGGGAGGATGTTTTCCTGGACTATGTGGCCGATTTCGATGGGGTGACCGGCGGTGTTGATGTCTGCATAGGCGCGTCCGATTTTGAGGCAGAAGTTTTTCATGGCGGTTTCCCGGATGGCATAAGTGAGGTGTGGCGATGGCCATGCCCAGGGCGCGCTTAAAGGTGTTTCTCCCCAGCCAGAAGCGGTGTTGCCGCGCTGGTCTTCGACGTCGATGCGGACTCTGACGCAGGTGACGCTGTCGAGTTGTTCGGTGCCAAAGCGGTAGGGTATGCGCGTTTGTACGGGGAGGAAGTAGGTGGCGACGGATTTGATTTTTATGTCTGTTGGTTTTGGCATGGGTTTGTCTCACGGAGAATTACAAAGGTATGGACTAATACGTGTCAATCAAGGCTATTAACAGTGCCGTCATTGCGGCATGATGTTAGCCGCAATCCAGAAGGTTTTTTTATTTTAGTGTCCTTTCAAGGGCTTCCAAAAAGCGGTCGTTTTCTCGTTCGGTGCCGATGGATACGCGCAGCGCCTTGTCGAGCATGGGATAGGATGTGACGTTGCGGATGAGTACGCCTTGTTCGATTAGTCCGGTGAAGACGAGGTCTGGATCGGCGACTTCAAAGAGGATGAGGTTGGCGTGTGATGGATAGGGTGTGACGCCTTCTATTTTGTCGAGGGCCTGGAAGACGCGCTCGCGTTCTGAGCAGATGAATGCGATGCGTTTTTGTATGAGGTCTTTGTGGTTGAGGATGGCCATGGCCGCTGTGTGCGAGAAGATGTTGATGTCAAAGGGGATTTTGCCTTTGATGATTTCGTCGCGCAAGTCGGGGTGGGCGATGAGATATCCAATGCGGATGCCCGCGGCGCCAAATGCTTTGGAGAGGGTTTTGAGTACGATGAGGTTGGGGTGTTTGGGCAAGAGGTCGATGGCGGTCTGGTCGTAGAATTCGCCGTAGGCTTCATCGACCATGACGAGGGCGCTGGTGCTGGATAAGAGTTTGTCGAGGTCTGTGTTTGAGATGGCGCATCCCGTGGGGTTGTTGGGGGAGCAGAGGATGATGAGGCGCACGTTTTTTTCGCTGGCAGCGCGACATAGAGCCGGGATGTCGAAGCCGTAGTTTTCTGTGAGGGGTATGTCGAGGACGCGTCCGCTGAATATGTCGGTGTAGAGGCCGTAGAGGGAGAATGAGGGCGAGGGGATGACGACCTGGACACCGGGTGCGGATACGACGCCGAGGACGAGTTGTACGAGGGTGTTCGATCCGTTGCAGACGATGAGTCCACCGGGTTGGACGCCTGCGTGGTCGGCGAGTGCTTCGACGAGGTCCATTTGCATGGGTTCGGGATAGCGCGACCAGGATTTGTTGCGGACAGCGCGCAAGATGTCGTCTTTCAAGCTGTCGGGTACGTCAAACGGGCTTTCGTTTTGATTGAGCTTGATGGGACAATCGTAGGCGGTGAGATGGTACCCGTGCAGGGCGCGGACTTCGGGTTTTATGTTTTGGAGGTAGGTCATGGAATCCTGATCCTGATGGCATTGGCATGGGCGTCGAGGCCCTCGGTTTCGGCCATGCTGATGATGTGGCCCGCGGTTTTTTGCAGGCGTTGGTCGGTGTATTGTAAGATGCTGATGTTTTTGGTGAAGGTGTCAACGCCAACGGATGACGCGAATCGGGCGGCTCCGGCCGTGGGCAGGATGTGGTTGGTGCCCGCATAGTAGTCGCCCACGGGTTCGGATGATGCCGCGCCGAGGAATACGGCGCCGGCATGGCGAACGGTTTGCAGGTGTGCCCAGGGATCGGCGACGATGAGTTCGAGATGTTCGGGTGCGATGCGATTGGCGAGGTCAATGCCTTCGGCAAGGTCGCGCACGACGACGATTGCGCCAAAGCGGTCGAGTGCTTTTTGTATGGCTTCGCGGTGTGTCAGGTCGGCGGCTTGATGGGCGATTTCGTCGGCGATTTGCGTTGCGAGGTCGGCAGAGGGGGTGATGCAGACCGCGGCTTCATATCCGCTGCCGTGTTCGGCCTGTGAGAGGAGGTCGGCGGCGACGTGTTTGGCGTTTGCGGTGCGGTCGGCGAGGACGACGATTTCGCTGGGTCCGGCGATCATGTCGATGTCAACGGTTCCGAAGACGAGTTTTTTTGCGATTTGTACATAGGGGTTGCCGGGTCCGACGAGTTTGTCAACGCGGGGTATGGTGTCGGTGCCATAAGCGAGCGCGGCGATGGCTTGTGCGCCAAAGATTTTGTAGATTTCGCAGATGCCTATGTGATGGGCTGTGGCGAGGACGGCGGGGTGTATGGCGCCGTTTGGCTGCGGGGGCGTGGCGATGCAGAGGTGCGGGACGCCTGCGATTTGCGCGGGGATGGCGGCCATGAGCAGGGTGGAGAATAAGGGGGCACTTGCGCCGGGGATGAGCAGGGCAACGCGTTCGATGGGTAAGATGCGTTTGCCGAGGATGACGCCGTCGCCATCTTCGATGAAGTAGGATGTTTGTCGCTGTGTTTCGTGAAATTTGCGGATGTTTGTCGCAGCTGCGTCTATGATTTCGATGAATTTGGGGTCGGCGTTGCGATGGGCTGCTTTGATTTCGGTTTCGGGTACGCGAATGTCGGTGGCTGTGATGGCTATGCCGTCGTATTTTTTGGTGTACGCGAGGAGGGCGCGGTCCCCCTGTTTTCTTACGGTGCTGACGATTTCTCGCACGGTTGCTTCTTGTTCGGCGGAGAAATCAGGGGTGCGCGAGAGTATGGCGTCGAGTTTTGGGGGTGTTTTGTCGCGGTTGTATTTGATGATTTCGATCATTTTATTACTTCTCGTTTAGTTTCTATCCATCTGGATAGATCAGTCTCTAATTTGGGGTCCAGTTCCAGTGCCCTTTGAAAGTGGTACAGGGCTTTTGGCTGATTGTTCAAGAATCGGGCCGTGATTTTCCCTACAGTGGCGTGTACATCAGCTTGTTTATCGTCTAACTGTAGCGATTGTTCGAGATATCCTGCCGCCTGTTTGTAGTCTTCTCCCTGGAAAGCGATATTTGCCAGAAAATTATAAGCCACAGGTAGTGGGTGAATTTGGGTTGAAAACAAGAAGACTTTCGCTGCCTCTTCCTTTTCCTGGCGGTGGTATAGACGGTAGGCGAGAATGATATACAGATTGGCTGCCTCAACTTCCTTTCCTGAGACGATTTGCCGAGTCCCTTCCTCAAGCACAGATAAAGTTAAATCGGTCACGCCCAATTCCAATAAACTCTGTCCGCTTCCCCAGAGCAGCCAATGCGAACTCAGACTGCGTGCAACCTCTGCCCAGTAAGCCCGGTGTAGTTCCATGGCCTCTTCCCCTCGTTGCCTGTGTATTTCTGATGCAATGAGATGGGCAATTTTCGATTGGGGAAATTGCGCTATCGCTCGTCTGGCCGCCAGCAGACTCTGGTCGAGATCTCCTGCCTGAAGGGCGGAACAGGCTGTCTCCAACAGAGAATCGACACAATGGGGATTTGTCGAGGCCTGTTTCTGCAGGTGTGCTATGCCCTGCTGATAGGCGGCCTCATCCTTTTTTTTAAAAATCATGACAGTTGGATGGTCAAAGCCTACAAACGTCGGTTCACTGCCCTCATCTTTGAACGCTATACTACCCAGAGAGGGATAGTGCCTGAAGCGCTGGACCAAATTAAAACCCAACTCACCATCTACCAATGCCTGGTAGAAAGCCGCACCCCCCGGAACCAGTTCGGGGGCGGCAGTGAATTGTTGATAGCGGTTGACGTCTGTTATGGCTATGTAATCCAGGTGGCGTAGCTGATCCTGTGCAAAAATGAACTCTGCTTTACAGGTTGTGAATCCACGTAATGTAAAGAGCACCCCCATTTTGATTGGACGAACGGAATATTGCTCTGAATTGATCATTCCGCGCATAGAGAACCCACCTCTTTCGACACCGATCCGGCTATTGGCGGGGATGTGTTGGTCTATCCAGCGTGCGGCTTGGATGCGGCTGTCTTCCCGAATATAGAGGCTGGCAAAAGCAACGCCGTAAATAGCGCTGTACATAAATACCGCAGCGCAAATCCCAATGGCCAATTTTCGCACCCGTGCAAATTGAGGGGAGCGGATGAACCAGACGCAAAAATCTGCCGACAAAAGAGCCAGGAAGGGCAGCAGAGGGAGGAGATACCTTATGGGCTTGGCCTGCAAACCACCGATTGCGTAAAAATAGATCCCGATCCAGAGCAAGATCAATCCTTTTTGATGATCTACTTTCCAGAGACTATATGCTAATCCAAAGACGAAGAGGATGGTAAGAGGCCAACCCACCCCCAGAGGCCACAGATGGCTCCAGTGATACAGATAAGGGATGGTGTGGATATCCACCAGGCTCCAGATTGTGAGGAATTCTCCTCGCGCCCATTCCATCGCAAAACCCAGACCGTAAGGATTTGTGCCCTGAAAAATCAGGTCCCGGTCTAATACGAGAAATGGCTGGAGCGCAAGCAGACACAACACGGTTGATAGACCCGCCAGCCAAATAGAGGGTGTCAGGACAGCTTTTAATTGCCGCTGACGAGTGATATGGCCGACCAGCAATATAAATCCCGCTGATAAGCCTATCAGGCGCACGGCGGCACTGAGTCCGATCAATATGCCCGTCAATACAAACCACCGCCAATCAGGCCGTTCCAATGCTCTTAAAAGGACATACACGGTGGCCAGAATCAGCAGGGTAAACAATCCATCTACGGTATAGAAATGGGCCAGTTGGATTGCCATTGGGGCTACGGCTACGACGCAAACAGCGAGCAGACCCGTCAGGTCACTGAACCACCGGGCACCCAATAACCAGACCAGATACAGGGTCAGACAAGAAACCAGTACCGATAGGATACGAGCGGTGAAATATACATATCGGACCCTATCGGGTGATTTCTGGTTTGTAAAGTCCTGGCGCAAAATAGTGCTGTTAAATTCCAGTACACCTCGCAAAAGATAGATGGGCAGCATACCATAGCTGGTGATTTTGGGGGCGAGGGGATCAATGGGATCTAAAGCGGCCTGGATGAGGGCCGTTTCGTCGGGATGGAAATGGTAAAATGCTCTTTCATATTGGCTTGCCCCATCTATTACAAACGAACTGTCCCCTCTGGTCAATCCCACAAAGCGCAGCGAACAGCCCAGTATGATGCATAATACTACACAGTGAGAAATTTTGATCTGCTTCCTGATCCCACGCATGGGTTAGGTTCCTGAATGGTCTTTCAAATAAGTTTCTTGGCTGAATCCACTGGACGCCTGCTTAAAACATGCAGAGCCTGCCCCTGTATGCTCTAAGCAGGGGCGTGACGAACGGGAGTTGTCATTGCGGCAGGGTTTTAGCCGCAATCCAGAAGGTTTTGCTTTTGTTTTTATCCTGCCCATCCTTTCATCCTGCCCATCCTGATGAACTGGTCTGGAAAACGACCAGTTGTACACCGCTTCAGACAGAGGTTTTCAATAGATCACTTTATTCAAAGGATACTCTATAATCCCCTCGGCGCCCGATTGTTTGAGTTTTGGTATGAGGTCGCGCACGATGCGTTCATCGACGATGACTTCGATGGCGACCCAGTTTTCGTCGAGTAAGTTGGCGATGGTGGGGTTGTTGAGCGCGGGTAGATTTTTGACGATTTGAGCGAGATCGGCGCGGCGTACGTTCATTTTGAGGCCGACTTTGTCTTCGGCGTTGAATGCACCGATGAGGAGGGTGGCGATGTGTTGCGCTTTTTCGCGTTTCCACGCATCGCTATAGGCATTTTTGTTGGCGATGAGTCTGGGCGTGGTTTCAAACATGGTGTCTATGACGCGCAGGTTGTTGGCGCGCAAAGAGGATCCGGTTTCGGTGAGTTCGGCGATGGCATCGACGAGGCCGGGCACGCGGACTTTGGCTTCGGTGGATCCCCAGGAGTATTCGACTTCGGCGGTTATGCCGTGGTTTTTGAGGTGGTTGCGCGTGGCTGTGACGAGTTCGGTGGCGATGCGCTTGCCCTGCAGGTCCTGGATGGTCTGGATGTCCGAGTCTTCGGGTACTGCGATGATCCAGCGCGCGGGTTGCGATGTGGTTTTGCTATAGGCAAATTCGGCGATTTCGATGATGTCGGCTTCGTTTTCCAGGATCCAGTCAATGCCGGTGAGTCCAATGTCGAGGACGCCGCGTTCGACGTAGTGCGCGATTTCCTGGGCGCGCAGAAATAAGCCTTCGATTTCGGGGTCGTCGATGACGGGCGTGTAGGACCGGTGGCTGGTGCGGATGCGATAACCGGCTTTGGCAAATAGGGTGAGCGTAGATTCCTGAAGGCTTCCGGAGGGAAGGCCGATTTTTAATATGGGCATGGGGGATCTGCTCCTATATTTAACACATAAATCAAATGAGCCATCGGGCACAGCGCGCAAGTCCGTATCTGTTAAAGATAAGATTTTTTGTTTTTTTTGGGAAATTATATGCATATAATTATGAAAATCGAGTTCCTCCAGAAGAATTGACCTGACAATAGGAGTTTAATCATGGGAAAATCACATCTCGTCGGTTTGATTACGGATACACACGATAATAAACATGCGGTTGAGAAGGCTATGAGGCTTTTCAATGCGCGCGATGTGGGGCTGGTGCTACACGGGGGCGATTATATCGCGCCGTTTAATGCGCGCTGGATGGGCGATTTGACGGTGCCTTTTGTCGGGGTTTTTGGGAATAACGATGGGGAGAAGTTCGGTTTGCGGGCACTTTTTGAAGATCTGGGACCGATTCACCGCCCGCCTTATGTACACGAATGGGAGGGCAAGCGCATTTTGATGTTGCACGAGCCAGATGAGGTGGATGCTCTGGCGAATAGCGGTGCTTATGATGTGATTTTTTACGGGCATACGCACGAGATTGATGTGAGAAGAGGAGATACGCTGGTGATTAATCCGGGAGAGGCGTGTGGGTGGACGACGGGGCGGGAGACGGTGGGGATTCTGGATTTGAATGCGATGGATGTGGAGATTGTGGAATTGTGACGAATCAACGAATCAACGAATCAACGAATCAACGAATCAACGAATCAGCGGAACGATGTACAACCAGTCGCCTCTCAGAGCCTGCCCCACAAGTGGGTAATGTGGGGCCAGTTCATAGACAAATAGGCCGTCATTGCGGCATGCTGTAAGCCGCAATCCAGAGGTTTTGGGTGGCAGGGCGGGGTTCGTCTATTCGTCTATTCGTCTATTCGTCTATTCGTCTATTCGCTGAAAGGATAGTATCTTGGCTGATGTATCGCAAAATTCCGCGGACCTCAACACTATTCGCGAGCATATCGACGGTATTGTGGCGCTGATGCCCAGAGAGCCTGGTGTGTACATTATGAAGGGCGATGAGGGGCAGATTATTTATATCGGCAAGGCAAAGGTGTTGCGCAGCCGGGTGCAGCAGTATTTTCGTCCGAATGCCCATGATGGGCGGCGGCAGTTTCGGGCACTGGTTCGCAATGTGCGCGATTTGGAATATATTGTTACGGATACGGAGTTGGAGGCGTTGATTTTAGAAGCGAATTTGATTAAGGCACACAAGCCGCGCTACAATATCAGTTTGAAGGACGATAAGAAGTATCCGTATATCCGCATTACAAAGGAGGCGTTTCCCCGCGTTGTGGTGACGCGCGATGTGGTGAAGGATGGGTCGCGCTATTTGGGTCCTTATACGGATGTGCGGGCGATGCGGCGCATGGTGGAGACGATGCACCGGTTGTTTCGGATTCGGAGTTGTGATTACGATTTGCCAAAGGCCAATGTGCGGTTGTGTCTGGATTACGAGATCAAGCGGTGCGATGGGCCCTGCGAGGGGTTGATTGTGGCAGACGCGTATCAGAAGATTGTGGATGAGGCGGTGTTGTTTTTGACGGGGCGGCATACGCAGGTTATGGTGACGCTTAAAGAGCGGATGAGGCGGGCGGCAGAGGCGCTGAGGTTCGAGGAGGCGGCGATTTATCGGGATCGCATTCAGGCGCTGGAGCAGGCTTCGAGCCGGCAAAAGGTGGTGTCCAATGATTTGACGGATTGGGATGCGATTGCGGTTGCGCGGGAAGATGACGAGGCTTGCGGGGTGGTGATGGAGGTGCGCGATGGGCGGTTGATCGGGCGACAGAATTATTTTCTCGGCGGGGTGCTGGATGCGTCTGAGGAAGAGGTGGTTTCAAAATTTGTGCAGTTGTTTTACGCGACGGCTACATTTGTGCCGCGAGAGGTGTGCCTGCCAGGTGATATCGAGGATCGGGAGACGGTGCTCGATTGGCTCACAGAGCGTTCAGAAGGCGGGGTTGAGATGCGCGTGCCCCAGCGGGGGGATAAGTTTCGGCTGATAAAGATGGCGGAGAATAATGCGCGGCTGTTGTTGACGGAGCGGCGGTTGAAGCGCGAGAATCGCAGGTCGCAAGCGCCCGCAGCCGTGCAGGCGCTTCAGCGCGATTTGCATCTGGAGAAGCCGCCGCGGTGGATTGAGGCGGTGGATATTTCAAATATTCAGGGGTCGGATCCGGTGGCGTCGCTGGTGTGTTTTGTGGATGGCAGGGCGCGAAAGCGCGAGTACCGGCATTTTAAAATTACGGGGATTGAAGGTCCCAATGATTTTGCGATGATGCAACAGGTGGTGACGCGGCGGTTTAAGCGGCTGATGGAGGAGGGCAAGTCTTTTCCGGATTTGCTGTTGGTTGACGGGGGCAAGGGTCAGCTTTCGAGTGTGGTTGAGGCGCTGCGAGCGTTGGGGATTGAAGATCAACCGGTGATTGGGCTGGCGAAGCGGTTGGAGGAGGTGTTTTTGCCGGGTCTGTCCGATCCGCAGAATATTCCGAAGTCGTCGTCGTCGTTGAAGTTGTTGCAGATGTTGCGCGATGAGTCGCACCGGTTTGCGATTGAATACCACCGCAAGTTGCGACAGAAGCGGACGCTGACTTCGGAGTTGGACGAGATTCCCGGGGTGGGTCCGTCGCGGCGCATCGCACTGTTGAAGCATTTCGGTTCGGTGAAGCGGATCCGAGAGGCAGAGGTCGAAGAGGTGGCAGAGGTCGAGGGGGTAGGGTTGCGGTTGGCTGAGGTGATTTGTGAGGGGTTGAAATAATGTCTATAGAACAGATACAAATTGCCCCTGAGTTAGAACGGGCGTTGCAGCGGTTTCTCGATTCTGTGACGCTGGAGCGCGGGTTGTCGGATAATACGGCGCGTGCTTATGAGCGCGATTTGAGCCGGTATTTGACGCTGTTGACCGATTTGGGGATCCGCGCGCCGGATGAGATTTCTCAGACAGAGGTATCCGCGCTGTTGAATTTGCTTTCGGAGATGGGGCTGGAGGCGTCGAGTGTGGCGCGCAATTTGACGGCGGTGCGGATGTTTCACCGGTTTTTGTTGGGGGAGGGTCTCGCGCGCCGGGATCCGACGGAGCATTTGAAGCCGCCTAAGTTGGGGCGAAAGCTGCCTTCGGTGCTGAATATTTACGAGGTTGAGCGGTTGATGCTGGCACCGGATGTGGAGACGCCCCTGGGGTTGCGCGATCGCGCGCTTATAGAGATGCTTTATGGGGCGGGGTTGCGGGTGTCGGAGTTGATCGGGTTGTCGCAGGTGGATTTGTTGTTTGATGTGGAGGTGATTCGGGTGCTGGGCAAGGGCGGGCGCGAGCGGGTGGTGCCGATTGGGTCAGAGGGTATTGAGTGGGTGTCAGAATATTTGGATGCGGTGCGTCCTGGTCTGGTTAAGCCCCATACCGGGGTTGAGGTGTTTTTGAATTTTCGCGGTGGTCCGTTGTCGCGGATGGGCGTGTGGAAGGTGCTGAGGCAATACGTGGTGCTGGCGGGGTTGGAGAAGAAGGTGAGTCCGCATACGTTGCGGCATTCTTTTGCGACGCATTTGCTGGAGGGTGGCGCAGATTTGCGGGCGGTGCAAGAGATGCTGGGGCATGCGGATATTTCAACGACGCAGATTTATACCCATGTCGATCGGGAGTATTTGAAGGAGGTGCACCGGACGTTTCATCCGAGGGCATGAGGGGTGTGAAGAGGCCTCACACGAGCGGGGTACAACTGGCCGTCTCTCAGGCCAGTTCACGACATAAAGACACAAAGGTACGGAACGATAAAGGCACTCGTCATCGCGGCATGTTTAAAGCCGCGATCCAGAAAGTTAGGTGCTTTCATGACCTCTGCAAGAGGCGTGGTTTTATATTGCGGGAGAAATATTTTACCTTATTTTTTCCGTATTCGCAGTATTCGCAGTATTCGCAGTATTCGCAGTATTCGCAGTATTCGCAGAGAAAACCATTTTACAAGGGAGGCTGTTATGTTTCGAGATATTTGTCGCGTGTTCGCGTTGGCACTCGTGGCTGGTGTGATGTGGGGTAATGCACAGATCACGAGTTCTTCCGCGATGGCCGCCGATGACGAGGATGCGCTCACAAAAGCTTATGTAATGAAGGCCATTGAGCGTTACCAGCGCGATGGGCGGGAAGCCACACTCGCATACTACAGTAGCCGAGAAAGCATCGAAGGCGAGCGGTTCATGTATATCATTGATCCGCAACAAAGCGTCATACTGGCAAGTGGTTTATCCGCAGGCGTCGGTGCGCCCGCGCCCACCCTCGGTCCAGTCACTCCGGAAGGCATCTGGATGGATCATCAAAGTATTCATCCCATAACCCGACAGTTAGGCCCCAAGCGCAGCTTCCTCATTCGGCACGATGATCTCGTTTTCATGGCCGGGCATTTCACGTTGCAAGAAAATCTGGCCGACGTCACCCGCAATTACATCGCCAAAGCGATCGCGCACTACGACCGAGAGGGCCTGGAAGCGACCATCGCGTATTACAACAGCCGGGAAAGCGTGGATGGGCATTTTTACCTGTTCCTCATCGGGGCCGATGATCTCTACCTGGCGCATCCCATTTTCCCGCACCTGATCGGCACGGACATCAAGGACGTGGTGGGTTCGGACGGTTACGAACTGGGGAAGGAGATCGCCAAGGCGACCGCGGAAGGCCATTGGGTGGAATACCTGTGGCCGAATCCGGTAACACAGCGGGAAGAACACAAGGCGGCCTGGGTGGTGCGCCACGACGGGCTGATCTTCGCCTCGGGCTACTACACCTCGGACATCGAGGCGGGACCGCCGCCCTGGCAGGGTGCCGATCCGAGGGAGTACACCGTGGCGTACGTGCAACGGGCCATTGAACGCTACGAGCGCGACGGCCTGGAGGCGATGAAGGCCTACTACAACAGCGTGGCCTCCATTGAGGGCGAGTGGTATTTGTTCGCCACCGACGCGGACGACATCTATCACGTCCACCCGCTGATTCCCAGCCTGATCGGCACGGACCTCAAGGATGTGGTGGGTTCCGATGGCTACGAACTGGGCAAGGCGCTGGCCAAGGCGGAGGAAGGCGTGGGCGTTTGGGTGGACTACCTGTGGCCGCATCCTGTGACGCTGGCGGAGGTTCCCAAGGTGGGCTACGCCATTCGGCGCGATGGGATGATTTTCGCTTCGGGCTATTACCCTGCCCCAGAGAGTCCCGAAGCGGGCACCAAGGCATACGTGCAGGCTGCCATAGACAAGTACAAACAGGAGGGCCTGGAAGCCACCGTCGCCTATTACAGCAGCCGGGAGAGCATCGAAGGCCAATGGTCTTTGTTTCTGATTGACCAAGAGGACCTCGTCGTTGTCTTTCTTGTTGCGCCCGGAGCGGTGGGTCTCAACATCGAGAATATTAAGGTACCCAGCACCGGATTTGAACTTGGCAAAGAAATAGTGCGTGCGACCGAGGCCGGGCACTGGATTCACTACCAGCGGCCCCACGTGAGAACCGGCGTAATCCTGGATGCACATGCATGGGTGATTCGCTACGATGGCCTGATTTTCGGGTCGAGCTACTTTGGCGAACCGGCGGGCGATTGAGAAGCCTTTGTCTCGCATTATTACGCGCGAGCAGGCGACAAAACTCCATCGCTTATGGCTGCGTTTGAAGCGCAGCCATAAGTAGCTTTAACCGTTTTTGCACCACGCAATATTAGAGGATGTAATCATGGCGGAAGTCAGGCAGGTAAATGAGGGTATTCGCTACGAACCAGAGGACAAATGTCCCCGGTCTGTAGCCATACTATCTGCCGTTCAGATGGCATCGCCAAATATCGTCATGGTCGTGGTGTTTACGACTGTGGTCATTCGATCATCGGGCGAGACCGGGGCCTATTTGCCGTGGGCCGTGTTTATGGCCTTGATAACGTGCGGATTCACGTCAATTATTCAGGCTTTCCGTGGTCGAATTGGGACTGGACTTCTCATTTTGACGGGTTTCAATATCCCTTTTATTGCGATCTCTACGCTTGCCTTAGAAAAAGGCGGACCGGGCTTGCTGGCGATTTTGACCGTTGTCTCGACGCTCGTTCAGTTGGTGCTCACGATGTACCTTCCGCTGTTGCGCCGAATATTTACGCGAACCGTCAGTGGCACAATTGTGATGTTGGTCGCAGCTACGGCAGCTCCCTTCCTGTTTAACGATGTTGTGAAATCGACACAGGATTTGCCCGTTGATCGCGTTATCGCGACCCTGACAATATCTTTGCTTGTTGGGGTACTGATAATTTTGCGTGCGCCACAGATCTGGCGGCTGTGGATAGTCGGTATCACCATTTTGGCGGGTCTGCTTGTCGCAGTGCCTTTGGGGTTGTACGATAACAGCGGTGTGGTCGAAGCTGCCTATATCGGTTTTCCCGTTCCCGTCTGGGAAGGTTTGGATTTGACCTTTGGCGTTGAATTTTGGGGACTTCTGCCGGCTTTTATCTTTGTCGGTTTGGTGACTTTTGTGAAGGCTGTTGGGGATATTGGCGTGATCCAAAGAGCTTCGCACCGAGAGGTACAGGCACAGGATTTCAGAGTTGTTCAAGGCGGTCTCAATGCCTATTCCGTGGGCAATTTGATCGTGGGCTTTCTGGGCATTCCCTCTGCCACGACGCCCTGGGCACTCACTGCAACGTATGTCTCTCTTACAGGCGTGGCTACGCGGATAGTGGGTGTGTACATGGGGTTGTTTATGGTCGGGGTGGCATTTTTGCCCAAGTTGGGGGCTTTTCTCATTGCGATTCCGAGTCCGGTTCTGGCGGCTGTCTATATCATCGTATTTGGCGGGCTTTTCGTGGAAGGGGCAAAGGTGGCGTTCGATGATAAGATTGATCATCGCAAGAGTATCGTCATCGCGGTATCGATAATGGTTGGGCTTTCTTCTGGGAGTATTGCTGGATTTTTTGACGGGTTTGTGCACGAGTTGCTCGATAGCGGGGTTACGGTGGGAAGCCTGACGGTTATTGGCATGACGCTTTTGGTGGAGCTGACCGGTTCGCGGCGGAGAAAAATTCAAGTGCCGCTGGAGTTGTCTGCATTGCCCGCGATTGACGAGTTTCTCGTTGCGTTTGCCGAGAAATACGGTTGGACGGAGAGCGGGCAATACCGCCTGCGTTCGGTAGGGGAAGAGATGCTGGTGAGTCTTGTGACGCAGGATGAAAAGGAATCTTCCAGTACATCGCGGCAACTGATCATGGGTATTCGCATGGATGATGGGGTAGCAGAGGTTGAATTTCTGGCGGCTTCGGATGGCGAGAATATCGAAGACCAGATCGCGTATTTGGGTGAGGATGCGTATGCCGAGGATGATCACGAGTTTTCGATCCGGCTTTTGCGGCATTACGCTTCATCGGTGCATCATCGGAAGTATGAGGGGATCGATGTTATTACGGCTCGGGTGGAGAATGCGATGTGAAAGGCGGATAGACGAATAGACGAGAAAAGCGCGAATAGACGAATAGACGAATCAAGAAATCATCAACCTTACATATCAACCAACCCAATCAAAAGTGTCGTCATTGCGGCAGGGTGTTAGCCGCAATCCAGAGGTTTTGGGTGGTAGGGCGGGGTTCGTTGATGAACTGGCCTGAGAGACGGCCAGTTGTACCCCGTTCCGTTGATTCGTCTTTGCGTTCATAAGGTGAGAAATTTCGGATAGGTAGTCAGGTTTTCGAGGCCGTCTTCGGTGACGACGGCGAGGTCTTCGATGCGCACGGCGCCCCGGCCCGGGTAATAGAGGCCCGGTTCGATGGTGACGATGTGCCCGGCGCAGAGGGTGTCCGGGGTTTTGCCGATGCGCGGGGGTTCGTGGATTTCGAGGCCCAGGCCGTGACCCGTGCCGTGAAAGAATCCCTGCATGCGGCCGTCTATGTTGCCGGTTTCGAAGTTGCGGTTTTCAAATAGTTCTGTGAGTGCCCGATGGATGGCCTGGCCGTCTGCTTCTGCGCGGACGCTGTCGAGGACGAGGTTTTGTCCGGCGAGGACTGCGTCGTAGATGTTCTGGAGGTCGGCAGAGGGTTCGCCTTTGACGACGGTGCGGGTGAGGTCGGCGAAGTAGCCGGTGGTGTTCGAGCGGGGGAAGATGTCGATGATGATGGATTTGTGCGCGTGTAGTGGGCCGGTGCCTTCGTTGTGGGGGTCGCAGGCCTGGTCGCCACCGGCGACGATGGTGTGACCGGCTGTGTAGTCGCGTTCGAGGAGGAGAAATTTTATTTCGCGTTTGACGGTTTCCGATGTGAGGGGTTCGCCGTTGTGGTAGAGGAGGTCGCCGCGGATTTCCGAGTTGCGGATGAGGGTTATGGCGGCGTCCATTGCGGCTTCGGTGTGTTGTTGGGCTTCGCGGATGTATTCGATTTCTTCGGGGGTTTTGATTTCCCGGTCGGGCCAGTACGCGCCTTCTGGAAATGCCACTGTGTATCCGCGTTCGCGCAAGTCGTCTGCCGTGGCTATGGCAAAGGCGCGGGGGACGTTCAGGTGGGTGATGTTTTTTTCCCGTAGTACTTCGTGTAAGGCATCGATTTGAGAGGGTTCTTCATCGGTGTCCTTTTTTTTTGCTTTTTCCTGGTATTCGGATAGGGAGAGTACATGATCGACCTGGGCCTGGGCGCGCGCGCGGTCGCGTTCCAGGTCGGACATGAGGAGGTGTTTTTTTGCGCCGATTTGAAAGAAGATGAAGGGGTCGGGCGCGAGAAAGCGCGTGGCGTAGTACATGTCGGCGTCGGTTTCGCTGGCGGCTATCATGAGCCGCGCTTCAGAGGTACTCATTATCTATATCCTTATATTTTCAGGGACAGGAAACGACGGCCACCATCGCGCGTGATGACTGAAAATGCGGCGTTTTTTCCTTTTTTGAGTTTGGATACGGCGGTCTCAAAGTCGTGTACTGTTTTTATGTCCTGTTGAAAGGGGCTTTGACGCACGCCATAGATGATGTCGCCTTCGCTAAAGCCGGCGTTGCGCGCTTCGCGGGAGATGTCGGTGACGACCACGCCTGTGGTATTTTCAGCAATGCCGTATTCTTCGATCATTTTCGCGGTGATGTCGTGGACGGTGAGGCCGATTTCTGAGATGGATGCATTTTCTCGTTCTTTTTCGGGCGCGTCATCTGCACTGGCCAGGTCTTCGGGCAGGTGTTCGCCCAGGGAGACGCGCACGGTCAAGTTTTCGGTGTTGCGCCTGATGGCGAGTGTCACGGTGTCGCCCGGGTGTTTGCGGGCGACCAGGCTCTGGAGATGGTTGGGGCGATTGACGGGTTTACCATCTACTGAGAGGATGATGTCGCCTTCTTTGAGGTTGGCTTTTGCGGCCGGGGTATTGGGCAGGACAGCGTTGATGAGTACGCCTTTGGGACGGTCAAGGCCAAAAGCTTCTGCTGTGCCCGCATCTACGGAACCGAGGTTGATGCCGATATAACCGCGTTTGACTTTGCCGTGTGCGATGATGTCATCCATTACTTTTTTGGCGAGGTCTATGGGTACGGCAAAGCCATAGCCGATGAAGGATCGGTTGGATGTGGCAATGGCTGTGTTGACGCCGATGACTTCGCCGTTGAGGTTGACGAGGGCACCACCCGAGTTGCCGGGGTTGATGGCGGCGTCGGTCTGGATGAAGTCTTCGATGCTCAGGCCCCGCGGGTCGTTGATGATGTTGATGTCGCGGCCAACGGCACTCACGATGCCCGCTGTGACTGTGGATTTGAGGTTGAGGGGCGCGCCTACGGCGAGTACCCATTCGCCAATTTCAATGTCGTCTGATTTGCCAATGGTTGCGGGTTTTAGTCCCGTGGCGTCAATTTTGATGACGGCGATGTCGGTGCGCGGGTCAGAGCCGACGAGCTCGGCGTCGTATTCGCGGTTGTCGCTGAAGGTGACGGTGAGTTTTTCGGCGTCGCCCGCGACGTGGTGGTTGGTGAGGATGTAGCCGTCGGCAGTTATGACGATGCCCGATCCCGTGGTTTGCGGGTCTGGCAGGGGTTGTGGTCTTCGGTCTGGCCTTCGATTTGGCCGTTCTTCAAATTCAAAGGGGAAGGGGAAGCCGCGGCGGCGAGGCCTGTCCTCTGCACTGAGGGTGACGTTGATGGTTACGACGGATGGGGTGACTTCTTTGGCAATGGCTTTGAAGGCGGTGTTATACGCTTTGATTTGGGCAATGGCCTGTTTTTCTTCGGGTGTGAGTGCGGCTTCGCCCGTATAGGCGGGGGACAATAGCAGTGCGATGAGGCACAATAGCGCGATGGTGCGGTGTTTCATAGCGGGTACTCCTTTTGGGAATTAAGTGGTTTTGATTGTCATTGCGGCATGTCCCCTGCTTAAGGCATGCAGGGGCATGCGTTAGCCGCAATCCAGATTTTTTACCACTTATAAGTTATGCAATTTCTATTTTCGACGATTAGACCCACGACCCCGTCCGATGGTTCCGAAAATCGGAGGCAAACCCCCAGACTGGACCCCGTATAGAATCACTACGGGGTGACGATTGTCATCGCGGCCCCTGCTTAAACCATGCAGGGGCAGGCATGGTGTTGAGCCGCGATCCAGAAGGTTTTCTTGACTACTTTCTACAAATCGTATTGATCAATCTTCCTGTACAGCGTGCGTACGGCCATGCCGAGTAGTTTTGCCGTGCGTTCTCGGTGGCCTCCGGTTACGCGCAGGGCATTGGCGATGGCTTCGCGTTCGAGTTCTCGCAAGGGGCGTATGTCTTCTTCGGTAGGCTCAGGTTTAAAACCTGCACCTACGGTTTCTTTGATTTCTGTGTCTTCTATGGGTGTGTCATAGACGGGCAGGACGGGCGTTGGTGTATTTTGTACAGGCGTTTGCATGCTTTGCATCAAATAGGCTTTGAGTTCTTTGATGTCTTTGGCGACTTCGAGTATGGCCCAATAGAGCAGGTCGCGATCGGATTCTGCAGGTGTTTTGCCCGCGAGGACGGGGAGATAAGAGGGTTCTGTCACCGGGGATGTTTGGAGATATTGCGCGAGGTCCAGGGCGGATATGTGTCGGGTTTTGGATAGGACCATGAGGCGTTCGATGAGGTTGATGAGTTCCCGGACATTGCCCGGCCAGTGGTACTGTTGTAGCGCGTTCATCGCGTCGGGTGCGAATTCTATGGGGGGCATGCGCAGTTCGGCGCTTTGTTTTTGGATGATGTTTTGCGCGATGAGGGGGATGTCATTGGGATGGGTGCGCAGTGGGGGCATTTCGATTTCTATGACGCGAAGGCGCTGGTAGAGGTCTTGCCGAAATTTGCCTTCGGCAACGGCTTGTTGCAGGTTGCGATTGGTGGCGGCTATGACGCGGACGTCAACGGCTATTGGGGCGGTGCTGCCCAGGCGGGTGACTTCTTTGGCGTCGAGGACGCGCAATAAGCGCACCTGTGCAGAGAGCGACATTTCGCCGATTTCATCGAGGAAGACGGTGCCGCGATTGGCGGCTTCAAAGATGCCGGACCGCTGCGTGCGCGCGTCGGTAAATGCGCCTTTTTCGTGGCCGAAGAGTTCGCTTTCGAGAAGGGTTTCGGGTATTGCGCCGCAGTTGATGATGAGAAATGGTTCGTCGCTGCGCGCGCTTTGCCGGTGGATGGCTTCGGCGATGAGGTTTTTTCCGGAGCCGCTTTCTCCTGTGATGAGTACGCTGACGGGGGTGGGCGCGATTTGTGCCACGCTTTCCCGGATTTGTTGCATGGCGTCCGAGCGGCCGAGGATGGCGGTGTCGGGCCGGGTGCGCTTTTGCGTCAGGGCGTCCTGCAATTCTGCGGGGATGAGTGGATAGGAGAGCAGGGCATCGGGGTCTAAGGTTGTTTGGAGTTGCGTGCCGTCTTGCGTGGTGATGACGAAGACGGGGATTTTTTCAGGTCGGTCGGATAATATGTCGGCGAGTTGCACTTCGGGCAATGTGGTTTCGTCCAGGATGAGCAGGTCAAACTGGTTTTCTGAGAGCAGTTTTCTGGCGGGTCTCACGCTGTTGGTCACAAGGGTTTGCCAGCCGAGTTCTTCGAGTGCAGCGCGCAGGTCCCGGCCCAGTGCAGTGGGCTGATCGACGATGATGAGGGCTTCTTTTTGGTCGGTGGACATGATTATAATATGGTTAGTGATTTTGTTTGTCATCGCGGCAGGGTTGTAGCCGCGATCCAGAGGTTTTGCCGTTGCCTTTCGCCTTTGACTTTATCCCGTTCATCCTTTCATCTTGTAAATCCTGATTCTGACTGTGCTTGTATTTGCTGAATGCGTTTCTCCGCCGCAATACCATAATTACTGGCTGCGCCGTGGCTGCGTTTGATGGCTTCGAGTTCTTGTATGGCTTGTTCGATGTTGTTCTGTGCCGCATAGCAGTCCGCTATTTTCATTTGTGCAGATGCGATCCACATCGGCCCCGCGTTCTGGTTGTAGCGCAGGATTAAAAATTCTCGGAGTGCGTTGTCATAGTCGGCCAGTTCAAAATAATTTTCTGCGATGGAATACTGGACGCTGGCTTTTTCGTCTTCCACAGTTACGAGTTTGAGCAGGGGGCGAAGTTCTGCAATGGCTTGTTCGTGGTCGCCTTTGTTGGGCAGGTAAATGGTGCCGATGTCGATGCGGGCGCTTAGGGCAAGGCGGTCCTGGGGAAATTCTCGGATGAGTTGGCGCGCAAAGTTGATGGCGAGGTCGTAAGCGTTGAGGTTGCTGTAGTTTTTTGCGAGTTTGTGGAGGATGCCGGGTTTTTCGGATTTGGCGACGCCTTTTTCTATGGCGTTGCGATATGCGCGTGCAGACAGGTTGTATTCTTCGTTGCGTTCCCAAAATGCGGCGAGTTCGAGGTTGGCATCTACCCAGTGCGGGCTGTCGGGATAATTTTTTATGAAGGCGCTGAGGGCGTTGAGATAGGGTTCGTTGTTGCCGTCTTTGTCGGGTCCTTCGTCGCGATAGGCGCGGATGATGTAATAGCGCGCGTCGGCTTCTGCTTCGGTTCTGGCGTATTTTTTCGAAATGTCTTCAAAGATTTGTCGCGCTTTTTTGGGGTTTTTGACGGCGAGTTGATATTTGCCTTTTTCCACTTCAAAGCGGGCGACCCATTCGGTTGCTGTTTTATAGGTTTTTTTGAATTGGCCCGCGGCTTTGTTGGCTTCGCTGATGCGCCGGAGGCGGTAGAGGCTCAAGACTTCGCGGGCGGCCATGGTTTCGTTGCGCGCGATTTCTGGTATGCGCTGGTACGCGGCGATGGCCTGGGCGTATTTTTCCGTTTGAAAGAGGAGGTCGCCCACGGATTGGTCCGCCTGTGTGCCGAGCGGGCTGTCGGGATATTTTTTGGAGAATTCGCGGAAGGCGGTGAGGGCTTCTGATGTGCGGTTGAGATGTGTCAGGTGTTCGGCGCGCGTGTAGGCGATGCTGTCGGCGTCGGGTGCTTGTGGATATTTTCGGAGGTACATGTTATAAGTTGTGATGGCTTTGTCGCGCTGGTTGTTTTGCGCATAGGATTCGGCGAGGCGGCGCAGTAATTGGGGGGTGGTGTTGTGGGTGATCAATCGTTCGTCTATTTCTATGGCGCGTTGATAGTTGCCCAGGCGGTGGTGGCTTTCTGATAGGAGCGAGCGGGCAGATCGCTGGAGTGCGAGCGTTGGAGATGCGGACAGGAGTTCGGAGAATGCTTCGGCGGCGCTGGCGTAAAATTCCCGGTCGAGGAGTATGCGCCCCAGTTGAAATTGCGCGTGGGATGACAGGTCGCTCTGGGGATAGTTGAAGAGAAAGTTTTTCAGGGTTTCTTCGGCGCGCGCGTGTTGTTGTTGCTGCGCCTGACACAAGCCGATGCCGTATGTGGCTTTTTCTTTTTGTGTGGGATTGTCGGCGTTTTTTTGTACCTGGAGGTACAGGCTCAGGGCGCTGTCGATGTGGGTGTTGGAAAAGTGGGCGTCGGCGATTCGCAGGAGCAGGGCGGGGCTGTTGGCATGTGTTTTGCGATATGCGCGATATGCGCTCAGGCGCGTTTGTGCGCGGAGGGTGTCGGGCTGTATGTGGGCTGTTTCTGTGTGTATGACTGCGAGCGCGGCGTCTTTTGTGTGGTCGTTGTCGGGGAATTTTTGGATGAGTATTTTGAGTGTTGTGAGGCCCTTGTTTTGCCATTCGTCTGGGGATTTGTTTTCAAGGGTGGCTCTGCGCGCCTGTTTCAGGTAGCTGGTGCCGAGGAGGTAATAGGCTTCAGATGCCCAGGGGGGTGCGTTGCTGAATGCCGATTCATTGGGTATGGGTGTGTCGTCATCAGGTGATGTATCATTATTAGATGTGTCGTTGGATGTTGGGGCGAAAGATTTTTCGCCCGTACTGGATGTATCGTCAGATGTGTCGTTGGTTACAGGTGCGTCGTCAGGTGAAGATAATGCTGCGAGTGCGGCTTCGGCTGCGCGTGCGGCTTCGGCCGCAAGGGCGAGTGTGTCGTCCGATGTGGTTGCGGGTGTGTTTTCGGGTGTTTTGTCTGTTTCTTCGACGAGTATGTGTTCATAGGCTGAGGGGGGTATCCCCCGGGCTGTTAGCGCGGTTTCGAGGTGGGTGATTGCGCGGTTGTAGTGTTTTTGGTTGTAGAAGGTTTTGCCGAGTTTTAGTTGCGTGTGTGCGTCGTCGGCGATGCCGGGGAGGGTGGCTATCAGTTCGACCCAGATGCGGTCGCGGTCGGTTGTGGTGCCAAATTCCGTGAGGATCTGGATGCGCGTTTCCGCTGTTTCGGCGCGCGAGGCGTCGCCGTGATTTTTGATGTAGGTGCGGTATTCTCGCAGTGCGCGTGCGGGGTCTCCGGTTTTTTCAAATACGCGGGCAAGGCCGTATTGACCTTCGGCGGCGTAGTGCGCGATTGGGCTGTTGATCAGGGTGCGATAATTTTCGGCTGCGAGGTCGTACCAGTGCAGGTCTTCACAGATTTGCGCGATGTGCAGTCGTGCATTGGCTTTTTCGATAGGGGATTGTATGCGGGTCAGGTATGTTTGATAGGCAGATAATGCCTTTTGGTGCGTTCCAAGCGCGCGCCATAAGTTTCCGATGTCGCCATAGGCCTGGATGCTGATGTCTGTGTCTGGATATTTTTCCTGAAGATTTTTGAATGCGTCCAGGGCATTGCGATAATTTTTCAGGTCTGCAAATGTGCGGCCATAGCCTATCAGGGCATGGGCGTGGAAGGGGCTTTTGGGGTAGGTTCTTAGAAATGCGGCGTAGCGCTGTAGCGCACTTTCGCTTTTGCCGAGTTTGCGTTTTGCATTTGCACTTCCCAACAGGGCTTGTTGGCGACGGGTGTTGTTCGGTATTGTTCCGAGGGCGTTGTTATAGGTTTTTTCAGCGCTTGCCCAGTCGTTTTTGCCGGCGTGCCACGCGCCTGTGATGAGGTGCGAGTTCTGGGCGGCGGGTGTTGCGGGATATCTGGCGCGCAGGTTTGCAAAGATGCGTTCTGCTTCCGAGAGGTTGTCGCGCGATAGGGCGATGTTGCCCATTTCGAGGAGGGCGTCGGGTTTGCGTTTTGCAGGACCGGGACGTTCGGCGAGGGTGCGAAATTGCACGAGGGCTTCTTCGGTGCGCGATTCTTCGAGTAAGACGCTGCCCAGGTTGAAGGTGGCTTCGTTGATCAGAGGCGATTTGGGATATTGTTCGACGAGTTGGCGAAAGGCCGCGCCCGCTTCTGATAAGGCACCGCCTTTGTGGTAGTTCTCGCCAGCGGATAGGAGGTCCTGAGGCGCGTTTGTCGAGGCGGGATAGGCCGCGTGTACATCGCGATAGGCTGCACCTGCTCGGGTGTGTTCTCCAAGTTGGCTGAGTGCATTGGCGCGTGCGCGCATTGCATTACCTACTTCGATGTGGGTGGCGTAGCGGTCGATGAATTGCTGAAAGGCTTCGAGTGCGAGGTCGTATTGTTCGGCTCTGGCAAGCGCCAATCCAACGCGCAGCATAGCATCGGGCAGTCGCTTGCTGGTGGGAAAGTTGATGATGAATTGCTTGTATTCCCGCGCGGCATCGGCATAGAGTCCATCGTCGAAGATCCGAGTGGCGAGTTCGTAATGGGCGTTTTCATCCTGGGTCCCCTGCGCACAGAGGTGGGATGAGATGCCGAGGAGGAGGATGCAAAATGCAGTGGTGATACCACGGGTTAATGTGTTTATAATAAGGATCATGAAAAGTGTGAAGGTTGAAGGTTGAAGTGTGAACAACCGTAGGGGCGAGGCATGCCTCGCCCGTCATCGCGGCAGGGTGTAAGCCGCGATCCAGTGGTTTTGAGGTTTTTGTCCTGCCTCCCGAATGTATCACATTTTACAAAAGGCGTCAATGGGAGATAGTGTTTTGAAAATTGTCGAATACGCATATGCAAAGCTCAATTTGGGGCTGAAGATTCTCGGGCGGCGCAGCGATGGGTTTCACAATATTTTATCGGTTTTTCAGACTGTGGATCTGTGCGATCGCCTCGTTTTTGAGCCAGCGGGACAGGGGCAGATTATTTTGTCGTGCGACGATGCGGATTTGCCCACAGGTCCAGAAAATCTGGTCTATAAGGCGGTTCTGGCGTTTCGGTCTTATACGGGGATGGATTGCGGGGTTGAGGTTGTGATAGAGAAGCGGATTCCGATGGCGGCGGGTTTGGGCGGGGGGAGTTCAGATGCAGCGGCTGTGTTGCGGGTTTTGAATCGGGCGTGGGAAGCGGGTCTTTCAGGTGGCGAACTGCGCGAGATAGGCGCGACTTTGGGGTCCGATGTGCCGTTTTTTGTGCGGCAAAAGGGTACGGCAGTGGTTTCGGGACGGGGAGAGATTATGCGGTATGTGCCGTGGTCTGCAGATGTGGCTTATGTGCTGGTTTGTCCGGGGTTCCAGGTGCATACGGGCTGGGCGTTTGCGAATTATAAAAAGACCTTGACAGGGCATGGTGAATATGATAGTTTCATTAATTCTGTAAAAGATTTGCCTGTTTCGGGTTTTTGGGGGCGTATTGAGAATGATTTTCTGCCTCTTATCGTTCAATCGCATCCGGAAACGCGCGATATTTTGTCGCGGTTGACAGATGCCGGCGCGATCGTTGCGTCGATGTCTGGCAGCGGTTCTACGCTGTACGGTGTTTTTGAGTCTCGAGATGTTGCCGAGGCTGTTTGGGCAGGGTTTAAAGCCGATCAGTTTCGGGCGTTTTTGTGTTGTCCCGTTTGATTTACGTAGGGGCGGTGCCTGTATAGAGGCATTACGGGGCAGGCTCCAGGGTGTCATCGCGGTATGGTTCCCTGCTCAATACCATGCAGGGACATGCTTGAGCCGCGATCCAGAAGATTTTGGAGAATATCATGTCCGATCAAGTTTCTCTCAATGTAGATGTTCGCACGGAAGCTGGCAAGAAGGTCGCCAAAAAGTTGCGCTTTCGCGGTCAATTGCCCGCGGTTGTCTATGGCGAAGGTGCCGAGTCTGTTGCCTGTTCCGTGGATCAGCGCAGGTTGACGGATTTGTTGAAGGCGCACGGTCGCAATGCCATTATTTCGCTGAGTGCGGGCGATACAAGCCAGAGTACGATTATTAAGGATATTCAGTATCATCCCGTGCGCGATGAGATTTTACATGTGGATTTTCACCGCATTGATTTGACGCGCAAGATTGTGGTTGAGGTGCCCCTTCACGCTACGGGGTCGGCTGTTGGCGTGCGGATTGGCGAGGGGATTCTGGAACAGATGTTGCACGATCTCGAGGTCGAGTGCCTGCCCACAGAGATCCCCGATCATATTGAAATCGATGTGTCGGATTTGGATATCGGGGATTCGCTGCACGTTTCGGATATTGTCGTGGATGGCGATGATTTTTCTATTGTGACGGATAGCGACCGCACGATTTTTGCGGTGGCTGCGCCCTCGCTTGTTATTGAAGAGGAAGAGGAAGAGGCGGACGAAGAAGGATTGGTCGCTGAGGGCGAAGAAGGCGCTGAGGGCGAAGAAGGCGCAGAAATGCAGGAGCCAGAGCTTATTGAGCGCGGCAGACGCAGCCGCGATGACGAAGAAGGCGATGAGTCGTAGTGTAAAGGCGATTGTGGGGTTGGGCAATCCGGGCGCGCGCTATGCACAGACGCGCCACAATGTGGGGTTTTGGGTGGTTGATGCGCTGGGCAAAGGTGCACTATGGCATGCCTTTGAATTTTGTACGTGGTGCAGGTTTTCAGATGATCTGGTGCTGGTTAAGCCGCTGACGTATATGAATAAGAGCGGTTTGGGTGTGGCGGAAATTGTGCGGTGTTTTCAGGTTGCACGGGCAGATGTTCTGGTGGTGGTTGACGATGTGCATATAGATTTGGGTCGGTTGCGCTTTCGGCGCGCGGGCAGTCACGGTGGGCACAATGGTTTGCGGTCTGTTGAATGCGCGTTGGGGGCTGCAGATTTTCCGCGGTTGCGCATCGGTGTTGGGCAACCCGCCCGGTTGGATGGCATGATTGATTACGTGTTGGGTGAATTTACATTCGAAGATCGGGATGTGATTACAGATGCGGTTGGGCAAGCGGTTAACGGCGCGCTTTGCTGGGCAAGAGAAGGTATTGAATTAGCTATGAACAGGTATAATGCGCGTTAATGGAGCTTTTTATGATTGTCGATTTGGCACCTGTGCTGGGCGTGGTTGGGCTGGTTTGCGCTGGTTTGATTTATCTCTATGTTGCCAGACAATCAGAGGGCACGGAGCTGATGCGGGAGATCGCGGCGGATATCCAGGATGGTGCCGTGACCTTTTTGAAGCGCGAATACAGCGTGCTCGCCGTTTTTATTGTGCTGGTGTTTGCGCTGGTGTGCTGGGGTATCAATTTGCCCACGGCCATATCTTTTTTGGGCGGCGCGCTTTGTTCGCTTTGCGCGGGTTTTATCGGGATGAAGGCGGCGACCAAGGCGAATGTGCGGACGGCTTATGCCGCCAGTCAAAGTGGGCGGGATAAGGCGTTGAATGTCGCGTTTTCTGGCGGGGCAGTGATGGGACTGTCTGTGGCAAGTCTGGGGCTTTTTGGCGTGGGCTTGCTTTTTTATTTTTACGGCAAACCCGATCAGGCGGCTATGATTAATGGTTTTGCTATGGGTGCGAGTTCTATTGCGCTCTTTGCCCGGGTTGGGGGGGGTATTTATACCAAGAC